>JAYVKQ010000869.1:0-2404 GCA_043768285.1 Saprospiraceae bacterium
CCAGAACTCAATACCTCCGAAGCACGGCTACCTCTGTAAGGGTCGGACCACTGAAAACCAATCGCCGTTTCGAGGTGCGGATACTGAGGGGTAGCTAAATTTTGATTAGCCGTAGCAATAAAACCCGAAGCTGGATTGTAAGCACTTGGGCGTTCTAAAATCGGCAAATAACCCGACCACTCTTGCGACCCATCGCCCGCCAACGGAACCATACCACTAAAACCCTTGCGAATGGGTGTAATCCCCACTACTTGCCAACCAATATTTCCTTTGCGGTCTGCCCAAACCATATTTAGAGCTGGCACATGACTGTAAGCACAGGCTTTTTTGAAATCGTCCCATGTTTTGGCTTGGTTCATCCGCAGACTTGCTAAATAGGGCGCGCCACCAATCTCTAACCAAGCACAGCGAATGGCATATGCCTTTTTTCTTTTACTATCTTCAAAAACAAGGGGTCCATGTCGGGTATATTTCAATTCTACAGTTTCTGATTTTGCACCTTTTATGGGTATGGTCTCTTTGATAACCGTCATTTTCTCCCATTTGCCTTGATAGCGGTATTCCAAAGGATTGTTAGGGTTGATGTCATAGACATACATATCTTCGGCATCAGTAGCAAAAATGGTCAAACCCCATGCCCCCTCAGTATTGTGACCTATGGAAATGCCCGGTATAACAGGTTCGCCCCCGCCTATAACATTCCAATCGGGAGCGTTCAAATGGGAAATATAGCGCAACGACGGTACAGCAATAGCCCGATGCGGGTCATTTGCCAATATCGGAAAACCACTTTGTGTTTTTGAACCACTGATAACCCAATTATTGCTGCCAATATTGTGCTTGCCATTTTCTAACAAATCATTGCTAATCGGTTGATTTTCAACGAGATATTTAAAATTTTTCCAATCGTTTTGATATTCAAAAGCCAAGTCGGTAGGTTGAAATTCTATGGCTTTTCTAAAAGCAGAATAGAGTTCTAATATATCTTCAAAAAGCCCTTCGGTGGGTACTTTCATGGTCAAATTGGGTTGCAAAGGGTGAAAATGGGACACTTCTTTCACTTTATTTTCACCTAATAACGCCACCACACGCGCTATCCTCACTTCATCGGTCACATTGGCTAACAAGCCTTGATGTCTTGAAATGACGATTTCGGGTGTCCAATACTGAGGGGTTATTTTCAATAGTTTAAACTCCAAAGGCAAGGTTTCGGGTTTGGCATTGGCTTGTTCTATGGCGGCATTGACCCCTTTTACAAAAGATGTGATAATCGTCTCGCCGCGTGGATGATAATGCTGCATTTCCTTAGACATATCGCCTCGAAATTTGAAAAGTCGTGCGCCCATATCGCGTTTGAGTTCTCGTTGTCCCAATATTTCGGCAACTGTCCCTGTTGCTTGTCGCCGCCACAATTCAAATTGAAACATACGGTCACGACAAGCGGTATAGCCTTGTGCAAAAAACAAATCGTGTTCGTTTTTAGCGTAAATATGCGGCACACCCCAAGCATCTATCTTGATTTCGACATTATCTGTTATACCCCTCAGTATTTGAGGGGTGGGTTGGGCTTTTAATACGGGTTTTAGGTGTAATAAAAGGAGGAGTATGGTTATTATTTTCATTTAAAATGGTTTTTCAATATAGCTTTTAATTTAGCAATATTACTCTATCATCTTAGGCAAAATCTGGTTTTTATATCTCGCATATTTCTGAAATAAATTGATATAAACCTCATCAAATCGGACAATGGATATTTCTTTATATTTCTGTTCTGTAGCATATTCTTCGAAAATACCATTGGCTTCAAGATATAGTATTTCGACCCTCTTTTTCCTCACTTTTGTCAATTTTCCCAGTAAAAATCTATTAATCCAGACTTGTTCACATTCAACAATGGAGAATTTGTTGTTCTCTTCTATTGACTTAAAAATTGTTTGCCAACTGGTCAAATCTATCCGATAATTGATACCCAAATCACCCATCAGGTTTTCTTCTTTCATAATGTATTCATAGACTTCTTCAAACTCATTATATCTTACTTTCTTTATGGTTTTCAAAGGTAAAATGGCATAACCATCTAATTTGAAGTCGTCTGTTTGATGAATTAAAACAAAATCATCATTATAGTCAAGTACATATCCATGAGCTCTGGTACTTGTAAATTTTCTAAAAAATGAAAGATGGTGTTTTAATTCGATGCTTTTCTTTAGTGCTTCTTTGATTTCTGATTTTTTCATGTTTCGATTTTTACTTTTTGAGAATTATATCATAAATTATTTATATTACATTAAGATTTGGCAGAAACGGCGAATTCAATATTCAAGTGCAACAGGTTAATAAATCGTTTTTTAGTAATAAAGTCTCAAAAGGCGAATAAAAATCGAGTGTTTTTCTGGGTCTATGG
>JAYVKQ010000870.1:0-3020 GCA_043768285.1 Saprospiraceae bacterium
GCGTCGCCCGGCACGATAGCGGGTTTACCACTTTCGGAGGGTTTGAGCATATCTGCGCGGGTCATCATGCTGAAACCGCCTTTTTGCTTCACACCACCATGACAAGTGATGCAATTTTTATTTAGAATAGGCTTGACTTGGGTGCTGAAATCTACGTGCGATGCCCCGCTACCCAAAAAGGCAGATGTCCCAATTGCGGCAAGCAATACGCAGAAAATGATGTACCAACGCCATTTTGTGATGGTTTTCTTGATAGTCATGGTAGTCTGTTTGAGAGATGGAATAGTATTAGGCAAATATATTGATTTAAAAAAGAAAATGGAATTTAATAGTAGTATTTTATCAAAAAAAAATAAGCCGTTGTAATTATACGTAATATCTTGTAATTTTGCTGTTTAAAATAACAATCAAATATTTAAATATGAATACTAAACTAATTGCAATAACAATTATACTCTTATGCTCTTCAATTATTATTGGGCAAAATATTGATAGTTTGAAACTGACTGAGAAAGAAATCCCAGAAAACTACAAACTGTCAAGTCGTAACAATTGTATATCCATACAGGCTTGCACTTTTTATGAGAATCCAGAAATTTATGATATGCTCATTGGCACTTTAAAATCAAAAAAAATTCAAAATTTTGATGGTAAAAAGGATAAAGGCTCTATCATGTACTTTGAATTTGAAAAAGATTTTCAAGCTACAGTTTTTTTAGGAAGTCTATTATGGGGTGGTGATAAGCCAACCAAAGCACACCCAGAGGAATTTTACGCTAAAGGAAATATATTGATTATTTGGAGTTTTAAAAGAGATAGCCCTATTTTACAAATATCAAAGGATAAAATTAAAAAAATTCTAAAATGAAAAAATAAAACATGAGAAATCCCAAATATTGTAAAAAATAACTAACATCGCTATTTATGGCGGTGGTCAGAAAATTTAACTATTAATAAGGCTTTAGCCGTGCACTTTTATTGTATAAAGGTACGCGGCTAAAGCCTTATTTAATTTATGACACTCTGCCACCGCCATAAATAGCGGTGTTAGTTATTTTTTACAATATTCGGGGTTTCTCATTTTTTTACGCCCAAATACTGAGGGAGTGCCTCGTATTAAAATCAAGAATTTTAACCGCACCAATCAATTCACAAGTCATTAACTACTTTTAATATATCATTAAGGAAAGGAACGTTACCTTTGTTGGAAATTTGACATTTTACAATGATTTAATAATTTATACCATTTTTGTCATAAAACTGTCATATATGATAAAAATTGACATCATTTTAAGTGGAAAATACAGATTTTAACACAATTGGCGTTTTAAAGTCGTCTATGTGCAAACACCCTTGCCAATCATTTTTTAACATTCTATTCAATCAAATATACTAACGTTCATGAAAAAAACCGCACTGTTTTTCCTCCTCACGTATGTTTTAACTTTCACCGCTTGCCGTCTTGTGCCTTTTGACGATATTCAAAATGACAATATCCAACAATGGGCAATCCCGATTGTAGATACCAAAAGGTCTGTCAATGATATTGTGAAAGGTTTTGACAAACAAGCCTTTTTGCAATTGCAGCCTGACGGCTTATTGGTTTTGCATTATACAGGTAATTTTATTGCTCAAAATACCACCGAAATTCTAAAGGATTTACAAAATGCACCTTTTCCAATTACCGATACTTTGATGGGTGTGCCTTTGCAAAACAATAATAATGTTGATATTGAAACCATTGATGTAAAAAGTGGGACAATGACATGGCTCTTTAACTCGCCCAATGAACCTCTAAATGTTACATTAACAGTACCTCAATTATCTAAAAATGGCGTGGCGTTCAAAAGAACCTTCAACGTCCTTAAACAACTACCTTACAGTGAAGTCCTTGATTTATCAGGTTGGCGATATACCCCACAAAATGATACTATTTTTATCATATATGATGCCCGTAGAATTGGTACAAATCAAAGGTTAAACCTTAAAGATATTGGTGGGCTTGGTGGTATTTTGATTAAGGATTTCAAATTTAGCCTAATGAAAGGCTATCTTGGTACAGAAACTTTTGATGCCCCCCGTGATACTATCGAAATGGATTTTATCAAAGGTATCAATCAAGGCGACATTCGCTTCGAAGAACCCCGTATGACCTTGACTTTGGATAATTCGTTTGGTGTACCCGTTTCAGCCAAAGCGAATATAGCGGAGGTAATTACGATTAATGGTCAAAAATTAGCATTGAAAAGCTCTCTAACAGATGGTAAAATCATTAACTATCCTAAACTCAATGAGATTGGGCAAACCAAACGCACAATAGAAGTTTTAAATAAAACAAATTCTAATTTGGTGGATATTATTGCTTCTAACCCCGTAGCGATTGACTACGATATTGATGGCATTACCAATCCTGATAGGTCGCAACGTACCATTGGTTTTATGACCGATAGTAGTAATTTTAAATTACAAGTCGAATTTGATTTGCCGATGCACTTCACGGCTAAAAACTTCTTTTTTCGCGATACTTTCGACTTCGATTTACGCAAATATCCCGATTTAACGAATGCCGAATTGCGTGTTTTGACCGAAAATGGCTTGCCCGTTGATGTCAATTTGCAAGGCTATTTCGTCGGCGCAAATGGGGCTGTTATTGATTCGTTTTACAATAAAATAACGCCTTTGGTATTGAAAGCCGCACCTGTGGGTACTAACGGTATTCCTACAAGCAGAAGCAAACAGGAAAGCAGTGTCGTGTTAGATGCCGATAAATTGAAAAAAATATTACCCGCTACCAAACTCCATATTAAGTACGGTTTTTCTACGGTTAATAATGGTACTGTGCCTGTCAAATTATATAATACGCAAGATGTGCGGGTACAAGTGGGGTTGAAATTTGGGGTAAAATAGAAATGTGAAAGCGCGGTTTAGGAAACTGATTTTGAATGATTTTTAGATTTTTTTTGCAAAAAAAAATCTAAAAATCATTCAAAATCAGTTTCCTAAACCACTGCTCGAAATTA
>JAYVKQ010000871.1:0-3704 GCA_043768285.1 Saprospiraceae bacterium
CCAAATGTGACCAATAAATTCGACACTACACATATTTAACCAATTTTTCAATCAAACATATAAAGAAATTATCATGAAAAAAGAACTCACACCCGATGCGCTTCCTGCTGAAAAACTCAATATTTTCAGCCTCAGTACCGTCCAAATGCGGACTTTTCATGTGACTTGGCTCACGTTTTTTGCGTGCTTTTTTGGTTGGTTTGGTCTCGCACCCTTGATGCCAACCATTCGTGAAGATTTAGGTTTGACGAAAGCACAAGTAGGCAATACCCTCATTGCGGCTGTTTCTGCGACCATTATTGCCCGTCTTTTCATAGGGCGTTTATGCGATACTTGGGGACCGCGTAAGACCTATACGGCATTATTGCTGCTATGCTCGATACCCGTTTTTTTAGTCGGTTTTGCTAATACTTACGAGACATTTTTATTGTTTCGCTTTGCAATTGGTGTCATTGGGGCATCTTTTGTGATTACGCAATACCATACATCTGTCATGTTTGCACCTTCAATAAAAGGTACGGCTAACGCTGTGGCTGGTGGTTGGGGCAATCTCGGTGGTGGTGTCACCAATATCGTGATGCCCTTAGTTTTTGCGTGGATAGTGAGCATGGGCTATTCAAAGCACGATGCTTGGCGTTATGCGATGGTTTTACCGGGTTCAATATTATTAATATGTGCATTTCTCTATTATCGTTTTACGAAAGATAGTCCTGCGGGCAATTATGAAGATATGGATAGAGATTTAACGCCTGCGGAAAAACCCAACTGGCGTGAGGTTGTTGTTGATTGGCGTGTGTGGGCTTTGGCTTTCGCTTATTCTATATCTTTTGGAATGGAAATTACCTTTGATAATATAGCATCACTGCATTTTGTTGATAATTTTAAAGTGGACCAAAAAATGGCGGGTTTGCTGGCGGGTACATTTGGTTTGATGAACGTTTTTGCGCGTGCAGTAGGCGGTATTGTCGCGGATAAAATAGGTAAAAAGCGTGGTTTATTAGGAAAAGGACGCTTTTTAGCCATGCTTATTGCCATTCAAGGTTTAGGATTAATGCTTTTTGCAGAAGCGGGTAGCTTAACTTCGGCTATTGCTACGATGGTGGTTTTTGCTATGTTTTTGAAAATGGCAAATGGTGCAACGTATGCCCTTACCCCTTTTATCAATCCTAAAAATATGGGTGTGGTAGCGGGTATCGTAGGCGCGGGTGGCAATATTGGGGGTATGTTGATGGGTTTTTTATTCAAATCCTCCAATATCACTTATGGTCAAGCCTTTTTTTATATCGGCGTGATTGCGATTGTGGTGGCGGTTATTGTAGGTATTACCAATTTTGCCAAAGCTCCAGTTGTTGAAAAAGCGTTGGTTTTGGATAAAGAGGCGGCGGTTGCTTAAAGTATTTTAACCACAGATGACACTGATTGAACTGATTTTTACTGATTTTGCTATTTGGATATTTTAACCACAGATGACACTGATTAGACTGATTTTTACTGTTTTCTGTATAAACTAAAAAATGTGTAAGTCTAATTGGAAAAAACAGTAAAAATCAGTTCAATCAGTGTCATCTGTGGTTAAAATATCCAAATAGCAAATCGAATTAATTGGTTTTTCTATATCGGATAAGGCGGCTATCGGAATGCAAATAAAATCATCAACTTATTTTTAAAGCTCTTATTTGTTCGTTTAGCCCTACGGTAGTCGCCTTTTTTCTATAAAAATCATTAAAATACTGAGGGGGTATATTTAATCAAATAAATCACTCATAGCGGTTTCAAAACCATTTAAAATAATGGAAGTAAGCGTATCTTTTTCTTGAAAAATATGGCGTTGGAAAAATTCGCCGTTCGCATTTTCATATTGAGTTAAAGTCTTTTTATCCAAATTTACAATCCAATATTCGCGTACATCAGATACTTCATACACCAATTTTTTATAGCCCATTTCTTTAGGTGTATTCGATGGAGAAAGTATCTCAACAACTAAATCGGGCGCACCTTCAATTTTTTTGTCGCCAATAAGATGTAAACGGTCATTGCTTAAATACAAAATATCGGGTTGCAATGTGTCATGTTTTGTAAAAACAGTATCCATCGGTGCTGGAATAACCTTGCCTAATTTATATTTTTTAATAAAAACATGAATTTCTGTAAGCAGATTGCCAACAAAAATTTGATGCGGGGGAATTGGTGTAGCCATAAAAGTAATTTGTCCGTTGTGTAGTTCATAATTGCCACTATCGGGCGGTGTCAGTTTTACATAGTCTTCATAGGTCAGCAAGCGAGATTTAGGTATCCGCGCTTTAGGTTGCTTCATTATTACTTGTGGTAGCATCATATTTTATATCTTTTAAGATTACAAAAGTATGATAAAATTTTGAACTCTGCCCGTATTTGTAGTACTAAATTTAGGATAATCAAGAATTAGAGTTTGTCAATAGTTAAAGTATAAACCAATTAATTAAAAAGATAAATGTCTATCAAAAAAACATATAAATCTACGTGCTGTTATTGTGGAACAGGCTGTGGCTTAGAGATAACCGACTTAGGCAATGGCAAAATCGTGGTAGAAGGCGATAAAGAACACCCCTCTAATCGAGGTATGCTCTGTTCAAAAGGTTTGAATTTGCACTATACCGCTTGGGAAAAATCAGATAGATTGCTTTATCCCGAAATGCGGTGGAACAGAAATATGCCCCGTGAACGTGTGACATGGGATACCGCATTGGAGCGCACTGCACGGGTTTTTAAAACATTTATAGACAAATTTGGACCCGATAGTGTCGCTTTTTATGCGTCAGGACAGTGTTTGACGGAGGAATATTACGTGGTCAATAAACTCATAAAAGGGTTTATTGGCTCTAATAATATTGATACTAATTCTCGATTGTGTATGAGTAGCGCGGTGGTGGGTTACAAATTATCACTCGGCGAAGACAGCGTGCCTGTGTGCTACGATGATATTGAATTGTCGGATTGTATCATGACGGCGGGCGCAAATCCTGCGTGGTGTCACCCGATTATTTGGCGTAGAGTAGAAGCGCATAAGGCAGCAAATCCCGATATAAAACTGATATGTATTGACCCTCGAAAAACCGATACGGCTAAAAGTAGTGACTTGCATTTACAGATAAAACCGGGTACTGATGTGACGATTTTTAACGCCATTGCAAGGATTTTAATAGAAAATGGGTGGATTGACAACGTTTTTATCACTCAAAATACTGAGGGGTATGACAAATTGAAAGACATTGCTTTTTCAAAAACCATTCAAGAAGCCGCTATTATTTGCGACATCGAAGCCGATGATATTTTCAAAGCTGCAGCATGGATTGGCAATGCCAAAGCCTTCCTTTCTATGTGGACGATGGGCTTAAATCAGTCTGTTATTGGCGTGAATAAAAACCTCAGCCTTATCAATTTACACCTTATAACGGGTCAAATTGGCAAGGCGGGGGCGGGTCCATTTTCCCTCACAGGTCAGCCCAATGCGATGGGTGGGCGTGAAGTAGGCGGCTTATCAAACCTATTACCTGCACACCGTAATTTATTAGATGAAAATGACAGAAAAGCCGTAGAAGATTTTTGGCAAAGTCCTGTTAAAATTGCCCCCAAAAACGGTTTGACGGCAACCGAAATGTTCGAGGCTTTAAACGATGGACGTTTAAAAGCGATATGGATCATGTGTACCAATCCGTTGGTCAGTT
>JAYVKQ010000872.1:0-6813 GCA_043768285.1 Saprospiraceae bacterium
TAAGGGCTTGTTTTATATCATCAGTCTCAAGATAAGGATAAGCATCTAAAATTTCTGCAAAACTATGTCCAGATGCGACTAAAGCAACTATTGCCCCAACCGTGACCCGCAAACCTCTAATACAGGCTTTGCCACCCATTACTTTGGGATTGAATGTGATGCGATTGAATTGTTCCATTTCTATTTTTTATGCAAATATACATTTAATTGTTTAAGAATGAAAAGATTTTGATGATACAATACCCTCAATTATAACCCGTCTATTCTGCCGAACAGCCTCCCATTTCGGCATAGCATTATCAATAATCGCCTTATCCGCCGTCTCGGGTGCGCCGCAATTGAAGGGCGGTTGCGGATTATATTCCATCATCAATTGTATTTCTTTGGCGATATTGTCTCCGTATAATTTTGCTGCGAGGGTCAAGCCAAAGTCAATACCCGCCGTCACGCCACCGCCTGTGATGCGGTTTCTATCAATCACAACACGTTGATTATCAACGGTTACGTCTGGGAAAAGAGCCAGCAAATCCAACGAGAGCCAATGCGTTGTGGCGCGATACCCCCTCAGTATTCCAGCCGCCCCGAGCACCAATGCGCCTGTGCAGACCGAGGTAATATAGTCTGCCGTTTTAGCCTGTTTTTTCAAAAAATTGAGTAATGTCTTATTGGTCATAGCATCGCCTACGCCCGGTCCACCGGGGACGCAAATAATGTCCAAAGGTGGGCAAGTGCGGTATGCTGTATCGGCATATATCACCATACCACTATCGCTTTTGACCCCGCGTTTTCTATCGGCAATCAATAGCACTTGGGTATTGGGCAATCGAGCAAATACTTCATATGGACCCGTCAAATCCAATTGGGTGAGGTTATCGAAAAGGAGCATCCCTATGATGCGTGATTTTTGTTCCATAAATAAATGTACGATGTTTGATGTATGATGTACGAAATTGTCAAATGTAGCGTCGAATTTATTCAACGGAGGCGTTGGTAATCAATGATTTACGCAGCCAGTGGAATAAATTCGACGCTACATTTTGACTGTTTTTTTAAAAATTACTATCATAAATTTTTTTGAAAACACCCCCTCAGTATCAAAGGGATTTTTACCTTTGTTTTATTGAAAATTTAACTTAAAAATCAAACGTATATGAAAACCAACCGTCGCCATTTTTTAAAAACTGCCGCCATTGGGTCGGTCTTATTAAACGCTTGTAAGGGTGAAACTAAGGAAAAAACACTTACCAAAGCACAACCAACCATCGTTTCTACATGGAATTTTGGGGTAGAAGCCAATGCTGCCGCTTGGGAAACCTTAGCCAAAGGTGGCACTGCCTTAGATGCCATCGAAGCGGGAGCGCGGGTGCCCGAAGCTGATCCGAATAATCAATCTGTGGGCTACGGTGGTTTGCCTGATAGAGATGGGCGCGTTACGCTTGATGCCTGTATTATGGATGCGCAAGGCAACGCGGGTTCGGTCTGTGGTTTGGAGCATATCATGCACCCTATTTCTGTTGCGCGTATGGTGATGGAAAAAACGCCGCACGTCATATTAGTCGGCGAAGGGGCATTAGAATTCGCTTTGAAGAATGGGTTTAAAAAAGAAAACTTATTAACCGAAAAAAGTAGAAATGATTGGCAAGAGTGGCTCAAAAAAGCTGAATATAAGCCAATTATAAATGTAGAAAATCACGATACGATTGGCATATTAGCCTTAGATGGTAATCAAAATCTAAGCGGTGGCTGTACCACAAGTGGCTTGGCGTATAAGATGCACGGTAGGGTGGGCGACTCGCCCATTATCGGTGCAGGGCTTTATGTGGATAACGAAATTGGCGCGGCTACATCAACAGGTTTGGGCGAATTGGTGATACGCACTTGTGGCTCATTTTTGATAGTCGAATTGATGCGTCAAGGGCTATCCCCTCAAAAAGCCTGTGAAGAAGGTGTGAAAAGGGTAATGTCTAAAAATAAGAATTTTAAGGACGTACAAGTAGGCTTTTTAGCTATTAATAAACAAGGCGACATTGGGGCATATGCGCTTCAAAAAGGCTTTCAATATGCCGTGAATATAGCGGGTAAAAGCCAATTGTTGGATGCAGATTATTTTTTAAAATAAGCAACTTTTACCCCATAACCCCCAAGGGAAACAAAATCGAAAATACACTTAAATTAATATTCTAATTTTAACAAACTTCCTATGTAGTTCCCCTTGGGGTTAGGGGGTAAAACATAACATATTGAAAAACAATAAAATACAACTCGAAATATGCGCCCAATCCCTCACGTCTGCCTTGATTGCGCAACAAGGTGGGGCAGACCGTATTGAACTCTGCACGGCTTTAGAAGTTGGCGGCTTAACGCCCAGCCCAGCAACATTAGTGGAAGCACGGCGATTGCTGACCATAGATATATGTGTACTGGTACGCCCGAGAGCGGGTGATTTTTTCTATTCAGATATAGAGTTTGATTTGATAAAAAAGGATGTTCAATTTTGCAAAGAGCATGGTATGAATGGGGTTGTGGTGGGCGTTTTAACAGAAAATCAAGAAATTGATGTACCCCGTATGCGCGAGTTGGCAGCGTTAGCAAAACCGATGCAAATCGCCTGTCATCGTGCCTTCGACCAAACGCCTGATGCTTTCAAAGCAATGGAACAACTCATCGAAATGGGTTACGATAGAATACTGACCAGTGGACAAAAAGATGATGTCGTTGCGGGCAAATCATTACTTAAAGAATTGATTATCAAGGCTAATGGTCGTATTGCGTTCATGCCAGGCAATGGTGTGCGCGTCGAAAACATGGCAGATATATTGACCACAACTGGTGCAAAAGACATACATATGACTGCCAAACAACTCATAGTGAGTGGTAAAAACAGCGACACAGGTTCGCTCTTTAATATGAAAAATGCTTTGAATAATAATTATTATGAGACGGATTTGGGACAGGTGCAAAAGGCAGTTGAGATAATCAAAAGTAGCATATAGGCACTTATCCCCTCAGTATTTCGAGCAAATTCTAAAATAATCGCTCACTTTCTTCAGAAAAAGCCTAAATTTGTCTAAAAATAAACGATTATGGCAAAAGGAATATCAGAAAATATCAATTGGATAGAAGGTTTAATCGTAAAAACCTTTGGGCTAACTAATGTTTTAGATGGCTTTCCGCTTTTAGATGCGTGGTTGTCTGTTGAAAATGATTTAGATGCCCCTACCATAAAAGAGCTTGAAAAAAGACGTTTGACACTCCGCAAGCGGGTCAATGGATGGAATGAAGAAACATTAAAGATGAAATTTATTGCCTTCATTCTGGATATGGTAGATTATGATACAGACGAACTCGAAGGCGTATTTGATGCCGAACTCAAAGGCACTGTTCAAGGCAATAAATTGTCAGTTGTTGCTGATTACGCGCTATGTAAATATACTTTTGACCTTAAAGAACAACCTTATTTCTATTTCCACGAATATAAACCGCGCAAAAAGACGAAAGACCCTATTGCGCAGTTGCTCATAGCGATGCTGATTGCCCAAGAAAAAAATGAACATCAACGCCCACTATATGGCTGTGCAGTGGTAGGTGAGTTATGGTATTTTATGATTTTAGACGGTAAAATATATTCAATAAGCAATGGCTATGTGGCAGCTAACGCTGATGATTTGCAATCAATTTTACTTATTTTGCGTAAATTTAAGCATATATTGACAACTGAATTGTTGTAGTACCCCCTCAGTATTTTATGCCAATTCGAATACGTAAATTTTTAACCTATAAACGAAAGCAACTCAATGAACTGGACACAAGTGATTGACCCTTTCAACAATATTGCTTTATCCGCGCTATTGGCTGTACTACCCATTCTTTTTATTTTCTGGGCATTGATTATTAAAAAAATGAAAGGCTATCAAGCGAGTTTGATAGCAACTACTCTGGCTATTATCATAGCCATTACAGCCTATGGTATGCCTTTAAAATTAGCGGTACTTTCAACTGCCAACGGTGCTTTATATGGCTTGTTTCCTATTTGTTGGATTGTTATAACTGCTGTTTTTCTATTCAATATTACCATAAAAAGTGGACAATTTGAGATAATTAAGCATTTTATGGCTTCTATTACTGCCGATAGACGCTTGCAAGCCCTGCTGATTGCTTTTTCATTTGGCTCTTTTTTAGAAGGGACGGCAGGTTTTGGTGCGCCTGTAGCGATTACAGCGGCTATGCTTGTAGGCTTAGGGTTCAATCCTTTATATGCGGCGGGTATTTGTCTGATAGCGAATACTGCTCCTGTAGCTTTTGGGTCAATAGGCATACCGATTACAGTTGCGTCGCAAGTGACGGCTATACCCGAAATGGCAATTTCGCAAATTGTGGGGCGTACGCTTCCCATTTTATCAGTTGTTATTCCTTTTTACTTAGTTGTTATCATGGCGGGTTTCAAAAAAGCATTGGAAGTACTACCAGCCATTATTGTTTCGGGTGTTATGTTTGCCCTTTTACAATGGTCTTCATCCAACTTTTTAGGTCCAGCATTGCCCGATGTGATAGCGGGTATAGGGTCTATTTTGGGTTTAATGCTCTTATTAAGATTTTGGCAGCCCAAAAATATATGGCGTTTTGATAATGAACCCGCACCCATTATTAATACCGATATTCACTACACAACGAGTCAGATTATCCGTGCATGGTCTCCTTTTATATTATTGACCCTATTTATCATGGCATGGGGAACGAAACCGATTAAAGAAGTATTTAACGCTATCGGGACGGTGCAATTTGAGTTTCCTTATTTGCACAATGTGATTCTGGATAAAACGGGCAAAAGTATGCCGCATATATTCAAATTCAATTACTTATCCGCAGCGGGTACTGCTATATTGTTGTCTGCAATAGTGTCCATTCCTTTAATAGGCTTAAAATTTAAAGAAGCGATAACCATGTTTAAGGAAACGCTTATTCAATTGAAATTTCCAATATTGACCATCATGGCGGTCTTAGGTTTTGCCTATATCGTCAATGATTCGGGTATTTCCCTCACGCTGGCAGAAGCCTTAGCCAATACGGGTTTTTTATTCCCATTCTTCGCGCCTATTTTGGGTTGGTTGGGCGTTTTTATAACAGGTTCGGATACATCAGCCAATGCACTATTTGGCAAATTACAAGCATCAACAGCTACTTCCATAGGCGTTGACCCTGTGATAACCGTAGGGGCGAATGTGTCGGGTGGGGTAGTGGGCAAAATGATTTCGCCACAATCTATTGCGGTAGCTGCCGCCGCAGGAGATTTGATAGGTAAGGAATCGGACTTGTTCAGATTTACAGTTAAGCATAGTTTTATCATGCTCCTTTTGATATGCTTTATTGTGTTAGGGCAAGCGTATGTATTTAACTGGATTGTACCAAAATATCAAATGCTTGTGACTAATACTGCCGCTATTATACCTGATTTTACAGCTGGTTATACTTATTTAGGGGTGTTTGTGCTACTGGTTGTTGCTTTTTCTGCTACTATATTGTTGTTCAATAAGAAAAAATAAGCAATTGAACGAGTAAATAATAAGTTGGTCAAAATGTACCGTCGAATAAATGTCGTGCGCAATAGAGTTTGATAACAAATATGCGCAATAAAGATTGAAAACGTTCACAGCGGCGTTAGGTGCGCAATATTGGTAATACGGCTCAGTCTCCGTTTGTTAGAAGCCCCAGAGGGGTGAAATGGTGCAGGTTACACCTCTAAGAGGCTTAAAATGCCGTTGCCGAGTATATTGTTACCCATATTTAGCACCTAAAGGTGCGATTAAAATGCTCGTATAAAGAGCATATCTAAGTCGAAATTCGCAATCTTTATTGCGTATAATTGTTGTTGAATTCTATTGCGCACGACATTTATTCGACGGAGGTGTTGATAATCAATAATTTACGCAGACCTTCTAATAAATTCGATGGTACATTTTGATAACTTATATTTCGAATGTTACTATATTTTCTTTGTCCTTATATCCAAAACCCTACTCAACTTCCCTCCTTCGCTACGCGGTATATCCCTCATTTTTACTAAGGTCACTTTCATGGAAAGACCAATATTTTCTTTTATTTTTTTTAAAATAGATTGATGAATATGGGTTAAAACAGGATACTTTTCTACAATTTTAGGAGAAATATCCTTTTCACCTATCTCTTTCAATATATTTTCAGCAATTTCGATTTTTACTTCAACCTCGTCCATTATGCCTTGTTTTGTAACGATAACTTGATAATATGGTGTAATATGCTCAATATCTTTCAATACATCTTCGACTTGAGTATGAAAAAAATTAACGCCGCGTATGATGAGCATATCGTCTGCCCTACCTACTATGGGTGACATTTTGATATGGGTTCTTTTGTCAGAATAATCGTAAGTGAGGGTACATATATCGCCCGTCCAAAAGCGCAATAAGGGCATGCCTTCTTTTGTTAATGTCGTGAAAACTAATACGCCTTTCTCGCCATGTTTCAATGGTTCGCCCGTATCTTTATGCACGATTTCAGGAAAAAAATGGTCTTCCCAGACATAACTGCCCGTGCCGATTTCGTCAATATCTTCGTTGGCAACGCCGGGTCCGATGATTTCGGATAAGCCATAGATATTTACTGCTTTTACGCCTAAACCCTGCTCAACGTCTTGTCTGATGGTTTCTGTCCACGGTTCTGCACCCAAAATGGCGATTTTTAGGTTCAAAATACTGAGGGGTATGTTGCGGGTGCGTATTTCTTCGGCAAGCGTTTGGGCGTAGGACGGCGTACAACAAATGGCATCGGTTTGAAAAT
>JAYVKQ010000873.1:0-14518 GCA_043768285.1 Saprospiraceae bacterium
GTTGCACTTTTCTAAAAACAATAGGCATTCAACAGTATCAGATACCAATGGATATATTAATTTTGCAACAATTAAAATGATTGACAATGAGCTACAAATTTAAGGTTAATCTCACACAAAATTCGCGTTTAGCGACATTAGATTTCAACAAAATTCCTTTTGGTCAAACTTTCAGCGACCATATGTTTATTGCGCAATACTACGATGGTAAGTGGCAGGATTGCGAAATTCGTCCATTTGGGTATATCCCAATGCACCCCTCCAACGTGGCTATTCACTATGGGCAGTCCATTTTTGAAGGGATGAAAGCGTCCAAAATGCAAGATGGTACACCAGCGTTGTTCCGTATGGAAAAGCACGTTGAGCGCATAAACGCCTCAGCGCGTCGTTTGTGTATGCCCGAAATACCCGGCGATTTATTTACTCAAGCCATCGAGACACTTGTAGATATTGACCGCGATTGGATACCACCTGCCGAAGGTAGTACCTTATATATACGTCCATTCATGTTCGCTTGCGATGAGTCGCTCGGCGTGCGTCCTTCTTCAGCTTATACGTTTATGGTGATTGTGGGTCCTGTGGGTCCATATTACGCCAAGCCTGTTACCCTTTGGGCAGAGGAAAAGTATATCCGCGCCGCGCAAGGTGGTATGGGCGAAGCAAAGGCGGCGGGTAATTATGGTGGCTCGCTCATGGCTACTCAAATTGCCAATCAAAAAGGCTACGACCAAATCATTTGGCTTGATGCAAATAAGCATAAATACTTACAAGAAGTCGGTACGATGAACCTTATGCTCGTCATTGACGGTAAGGTCGTAACACCGCCTACGGATGGTACAATACTGAGGGGTATCACCCGCGACAGTATCATCACGATTTTGCGCGATAAAGGTATTACTGTTGAGGAACGTCCAATCACTATTCAAGAAGTAATGAAAGCGCACAAAGCGGGTTTGTTGCAAGAGGCATTCGGGTGCGGCACGGCTGCGGTTGTGAGCCACGTCAGCGAAATCACGTATCGCAAAACGAAAATGATATTGCCACCTGTTGAAGATCGTAAGATAGCAAATATGGCAAAAATGATAATTGACAAAATGCGCACGGGCGAAATTGCGGATAAATATGGTTGGGTGCAGCCGATTAAGGTGGCGGAGATGGTGTAAAACAAAGTATATTTAAAATTGAAAGGGGATATTGCTTAGGCATTATCCCTTTCAATTTTAAACCTTAATCAGTTTTAGAAAAACATTATGCAGATGATTAAAATCATTGTCCGTAGTCATCAATGGTATATTAAGGACAGAAGCTGTTGCTGCAATCCATAAATCATTTTTACCCATATTTCTGGCAGAGCTATTGAGTGGCAAGTTTTTTAATCTCCCTTGACTGAAAGCATCTATTTCTGCATAGCGATTGATAATACTTTTTATGCGAATATCGATTTTCATAAACGCATCAAGATATTGGGTAAGGTCTTTCATTTTAGGGCTTCCCCACTCATTTTGAAGTGCAATAGATTCTAACTCGCCTTCTACAACAATAGAAATGAAGAGGCGTTGAGGTAATTTAAACATAGAGTAATCTAATCGTAATTGTTCAGAAAGAGGCGATTTGCGAGTTAAATTCAAAACAATGTTTGTATCTAACAAGTAATCCATAGTATTTTAGATTTTAGGGCATTAATTGAGCCATGAGTAACTCAATTGGTTCTTTTATATCCATTTTTTGGGCGATAGCATCCATTTTAGCTTCATCAATAGGCTTCCAGTTTTGTTCTCGCACCAAATCTTCAATAGAAATATTGTCTCTAATAGGACGTTTGAAATATTGGACGTTTGTCTCAGATACAAGCTGATGCTCATACTCAGGATTTTTGTAGCGCGTATATTGTTTAACAGCTTTTTCGATAGCACTTATAGCTTCTTCCTGTTGCAATTGAGCAATGAAAGCAATGAGTTCTACCTTTCGAGTTTCGATATTTATACCCATTTTATTACTTTAATGTGAATTGAAAAAGATTTTTCACTGCAAATATACATCTTTTTAATATTTGGTTTGATATTTATTTTTATTTTTATCAAACCAAATATTAAATTTTTACAACCCATACTTATCAATCAAAAATATCAAAGAAGCCATTGCTGCTGCACCCAACTCCAACTCACGGCGATTGACGTATTCGATTTTATCAAACGCCGTATGGTGAAAATCAAAATAGCGTTGTGAATCGGGGCGCAAACCTGCCAATAAAAGCTTTTGTGGTTTCAAAGGACCAATATCTGCACCTGAACTACCCTTCGATATCTCTACGCCATAGGGTTGCAAGAGCGATTGCCAAGAGGATACTTTCTTAAATTTTTCGATAAATATATCTGTTTCGGCATCAAAGGTAATGCCGCGTGGTGTGAAGCCGCCCGCGTCCGATTCGATGGCGAATATATGTTTTTCGGTGGTATTTGCCTTCGCTTCTTCGGCGTATTTGGTGCCACCGCGCAAGCCATTTTCTTCATTCATAAATAGGACGCAACGGATAGTGCGCTTGGGTTTGTAGCCGACGCGCTTCATCAAGTTCAACACGTCCATACTTTGCATACAACCTGCACCGTCGTCATGTGCGCCTTGTGCAGGATCCCACGAATCGAGATGCCCACCGACCACTATCACCTCATTTGGAAACTCCGAACCTTTGATTTCGCCAATCACATTATGGCTGGGTGCATCGGGCAAAGTCTGGCACATGGTACGCAAAAATAATTTGATTACCCCCTCAGTCTTGAGGGCTTTTGAAAGTTTTTCAGCATCGTTTGTGGAGATACAGACGGCTGGTATTTTCGGATATTTTTCGTCATATACGAGCGAACCCGTGTGTGGTCTATCGTCCAATTCGGTTGTCAATGAGCGCACGACGACACCGATTGCACCATATTTGGCAGCCCTTGAAGCACCCGCGCGGCGTTGGTCGCCCGCACCACCGTAAGCGGCAAAAGTGCTTATTTGGGTTCTATCCATCGGGCGGTTGTAGAACACTATTTTGCCTTTTACTTTATCGCCCAAAGCATCTACATCATCAAGGCTTTTTACTTCAATCACATCAGCGGTGATACCTTTTGCACCTGAACCTACCGAATTGCCAATAGCCAATATGCGTAAATTGCTGATTTTGAGTGTTTTAGAATTAACGGTGCGCAATATTTCTTTTTCGCCTCTGACCCAATGCGGCACCATACAGGCTTGTAGGCGGGTCGAAAAGCCCGTTGTATCGAGCATTTTTTTAGTATAATCCACCGCTTTGGCAGCTCCTGCCGAGCCACTCAAACGTTGCCCGATTTTGGTACACATATCATAAAGCCACGGATATGCCATGCTTTGGGTCATTGCCGCATCGTATATTTTGCGGATTTGGATAGCGTCCTCATCCGAATTTTGGGCTGAAATACTGAGGGGTAGGCTGCATAAAACAGCGAGGATTGTAAATAGTTTTTTCATTGAATAGATTTGAATTTTGAACACGAATTAAACTAATTTTTTACGAATTTCTCTAATTTGGATGTAAAATAGTGGGTTGAAAAGCCGAGACTGTGCAAATAACTGTGGCACGGCTGAGCTAACTCATTGATTATCAATATCTCGAAATAGCCGTGCCACAGTTTTATGAACATTCTCGAAAAGCCCCGTCCCGACTGTTTCGGGGTGTACCATGAGGGGTGAAATGGGTACAATTACACCCCTAACGGGCAGGGTTGATTGGTTCTAAACCCGAAGGGTTTTAATATGAATAACCCCGAATGAAATTCGGGGAGGAGGGCACAAAACCCACGACTTAACCCCGAATGGGGTTGAATTTGTGAGCGCGAACATTCAATCCTTTCAGGATTGCTGACCCTTTTACTTCGCCTACCCCCAATGCAATTGGGGGTTATTCATATTAAAACCCTTCGGGTTTAGAACCAATTAACCTTGCCCTAACGGGGCTTCGATAAAGGAGGTTTGGCATTTGCTGTTACCCACATTGCACCCCTCATGGTACATCCCGAAACAGTCGGGACGGGGCTTTTTAACCTGTTATTTGTCTATAAATTCACCTAATCCACGTTGTGATAAATAGTATCGCAAATTTGAGGTTTTTAATGTAAAAACTATGCTTTATTTTGAAAATATTGTATTTTTTTGAGATGGAACATTATGCTTTGAATTTCCATGTTTTAAAAATATTATTTTATTAAAATACTTATTTTTAATTTATTATTCTTAAATATCAAATATAGAGTTTGAAATAGAAGCGTTTTTTTCGTCGAAACACCTATATTTTCTTAAAAAAATATAGGCGGCATTTGGGATATTTAAGAAAAAGAGTGACATTTGTAAGTGTAAATTTTACACAAAGTAGAAAATAACATCAAAAGAGCGTTTTTTATAAAATTCTCTGCGATTTAAAAATAATTTATAATTTGGTTTTATTTGGTTAGGGCTGGAGGTGATGCGTCGCATTACCTCTTTTTTTGTGCCTATGCAACAGTTTTTGCGGTATAGCGTTCAATTGTGGTGTACGCTGTTTGATGTATGATGCGTTTGTGAAAAGACATATCGTGGTATCAATATTAAATACTATATTTGAGCGTATATCAAACATCGTACACCTTATAGCAATGCCGCATAGGACATTTTAGGAACACGGATGATGCAGATAAAACGGATTTACACGGATTTTTCCAATTAGACATAAAAAACCCGCGTAAATCAGCTTTATCCGTGTTATCCGTGTTCCTAAAATGTCCTATGCGGCATTGTCGTACATCTCACATCAAACATCGTACATAAATATGATTTTATTTGACAACTATCAAGTCAAAGACCTTTCTAATCTCGAACTTTTAGCTAAGCAAGTTGTAGAGGGTTTTATTATCGGTTTGCACAAGTCGCCGTTTCATGGTTTTTCGGTAGAGTTTGCGGAGCATCGTATCTATAATCAAGGCGAAACGACGCGCAATATTGATTGGAAAGTGTTTGGGCGCACCGATAAAATGTTTAGCAAACGCTACGAAGAAGAGACGAACTTGCGTTGTCAGATATTGCTCGATGTAAGTAGCTCCATGTATTACCCCGCCGATAAAGGTGTGGTGGATAAAAAAATTGGTTTTGCCGCCCTCGCGTCTGCCGCTTTGATGAATTTATTGATGAAACAGCGCGATGCTTTTGGCTTGACCATATTCGATACCGCCGTGCATGAGCACACGAAAGCCAAAGCCTCGATGACGCAATATCGCTTTTTGTTGGGCATATTGGATAGATATTTAAGCCAAAACGCGCAAGAGCAATTGAATAGAAAAACGTCGGCTACGGATGCCATTCATCAGATTGCGGATAGTATTCATAAGCGCAGTTTGGTGTGCATATTCAGCGATATGTTTGAAGATGATGATAGGGTTGAAGATATGTTTTCGGCGTTGCAACATTTGAAATACAATAAACATGAAGTCGTTCTTTTTCATGTGGTAGATAAATCAAAAGAGTTGGATTTTGCCTTTGAAAACCGCCCGACTATATTCGTAGATATGGAAACGGGCGATAAAGTCCGCCTGCAACCCAATCAAATCAAATCGTTTTATGTCGAGCAAGTATCCAAATTTACGGAATCGTTGAAAGCAAAGTGTTTGCAATTCAAAATTGATTATGTGGAGTGCGATGTGAGCAAGGGTTTTAAAGAAATTTTGCAGACGTATTTGGTGAAGCGGACGAAGATGAATGTTTGATTAATGGATAATGAAATACTGAGGGGGTAGCTGCAAAACGGATACCCCCTCAGTATTTTATAACCTTCTAATTTGTTTTATTTTAAATATACAGTTTAACTTTATGCAATGTTATTTTAATTTCAATAATATATTATATTTGCGATGTGTTAAACTTGCGCTCATTTAGGATGAGTAAATTAGGAAATCACACTAAATCTGGCTGATGACTTATCACCTGTCATTTATTCTGTGTGTATTTTCTTTTTACAATTAAAAATTCCTAACATGATTTCAATTCGTAAGTTTAAAAAAGGTTCTTTAGCAATACTGAAAAAAGTTGCTTCTTTTGGAGAAATCTTCAAAAAGTCTATTGATTTCATTATCTTGCTGTATAGGATCTTCCTTTTTTTGAGAACTATTTTAAATGTTGTACTACCAAAATTACCTTGGAGTGCTAACCCATGGGTCTTTTAGAATGCAGTATTAAATTAAGGCACATTGAGGCAGACGATAAGTAGTCTAGCCTCTTTTTTTTCATTTCGTTAATGTTCATCTACTTGTCCAGTTGCTCTTAGTGTTCCCCTTCGCACTAAGAGTTCAAAAACACAGTTGTTTGAAGTGTTCGCAGGAGTTATCGTAAGTTTGTAACTTACAACGTGTTGCCACAAAGTGAATAGCTAAAACAGTCCAAAATACTGAGGGGGTCGATGTTTTGATATATAGATAGGTGGACAAGCGGTAAGTCACAATTGCATTAAAGACATACTGCAGCAACAGACAGTTATGTTGTGGCATATTCGGAATACTGCCGCATCGTAGGAGATTGAAAACCCAATACTATATCTCCCGAAGGCACACCACGTTTTACTAATTCATGGGCAATTAAAGCATCTGTATTATTCGCCATAAGCCATATTTTGCCATTAGGTTTTATGTCAAAATGAAAATTGATGACATAGATATAATGCCCTTTTTTATTCCAACCCACACTTACCGATTGGTAATGATGGCGTTCTGAATCGGCAATAATTTGATTTTCATATTCTGCCATATTTGCGGGTTGAATAGTTGAATATTCTTTGAGCAATTCTAAAATTATGCCTTCATATTTTTTTATCTTATCCATTGTTCTATGATTTGATTGTAAGCATCTATAATTAAAATTTTGACATTGTATTTTCGGCAAATCCTTAAAACATCCGTGTCATCTCTAAATTTTCTTGCAAAAATATCTTCACTGACGGCTAAATAGAGGGTTCTTTCAGGGTCTTGCTCTGATAGAAAATCTTCATATACCAAGTATTGCCCGAAGGCTTCATAAAAATCGTAGATAAAAGATTCTTTCAAAAAACTTTTAATCTCTACTGCTATTTTTTCAGTACCTTTCTCTGCCCCAATTATTCTTTCTCCGCCCAAATCTATGCTTAAAGTTCTTTTCTCTAAGTACAAACTATAAGGGTCATGTGTAATATTCCAATTGTCTTTTTCTAAAGATGTTCTTACTTCGTTGTGTATAATATCTCTTGCCATAGTCGGTTTAATCGGTGATGGAGTGAATGTTTTTACAAAAATAGTGATTTATCGGAAAAATACAAGAAAAATACTGAGGGGGTAGCCGTTTTACAGCTACCCCCTCAGTATTTTTGATGTCTACACAGCTTGAAATTTGTACATATAGAACAAGTGCATAAGTCCCCACCAAGCGGCATTAGAATTGACGGGCGGTGTGGAGTCGTTTGTAATATCTAAAATAGTAAGGTAATTCGCGTGGTCTTTTTCAAATCCGCGCAATTTTTTATCTAAATCATACTTGCCTGTTTGAAAAACAAAATGGTCTGGACTACGAATACCTTCAATAATATTTAAAGCACAGAAAATGGCAAAAGCTACATTTATAGCTCTGTTGTCACTTTTTATAGGTTTGATTAAGAGTATAGCTAACTCTGTGCAAGATGCTACCTTGTAAGCATTTGCCAGACTACCTTGTTCAAGAAATTGTTTTGAGAATCTATCAATCCATTCGAAGTGCTTCAATGCTATTGCTATATCTGCATCAGGTATGAATATAAGTTCAGTCTTCTTTTTTTCACGATAATATTGCTTAAAAAGCTCAATTGCAGAATTAATTTGACTGATACGTTCTTCGATTTCTTTTTGGGTAAATTTTTCACGAAGTTGGTCAAGTGTAGTCATAGTTTTGTTTATCGCTAACCTTCAATGATGTCAAAGACGTGATTGAATATTATTTTTGCTCTGTCAGGGTTAAATAGCTTCTTATCCGAGGCTTTTACTTCATTGTTTTGCAAATTAACGCCCGTTTCTTCAGCTATTTGCAAACTTAATTCGGGTTTACAATTATCAGCATTTTTATCTAAAATGCTTTGCCAATGCTTATCACGTTCTTCAACAGATGCATATTTTCTTACTGCCATGATTTTTATTTTTTAGATGTGTAGTTATACTCTAAATCGATATAACTACCTAACAATATTGCTTATAAATTAGTTTCGTTTATTCAAAAAGGATACCTATCTCAATAAAGAATGCAAATTTGAAAAAAAAATGTTTAGTTCTGTATTTTTTTGGTAAAATATTTTTCAACAATTTATAGACAAAGGCTGAACTTAGAATAATTTTCACATCTTCGGTATCTTAGATGCTACCCCCTCAGTATTTCCCAACCATTAATTGTCAAATTGACAATTTTATCGAAAAAAAGAAAAACATTTCAAAGTTTGTAGTAGGTTTGCTATTGGTTAATTAAACAATTACAAATCTTTTAGCATGATGAAAATTTTTAGGCACGTAATACACGCTTTGGTGTTGGGACTATCGCTGTGTTTTTCGCTCTCCCTTTATGCCCAAACGCCCAACCCTTTGAAAGGCAAAAAAATATTGGTTTTTTCTAAAACGGCTGGCTTCCGACATGGCTCTATTGCGAGTGGTCAAAAGGCTTTGTTTGGCTTCGGAAAACAATACGAGTTTGATGTAGATACCTCGGAAAACGCTTCAGTTTTCAATGAAAAAAACCTTAAAAAATACCGTTTAGTCGTGTTCCTGAACACAACGGGCAATATCCTCAACGCATCACAACAGATTGCTTTTGAACGCTTTATACAAGCGGGCGGCGGCTACGTGGGTATCCATGCCGCTACCGATACCGAATACGATTGGGAATGGTACGGCAAGTTGGCAGGTGGCTATTTTGCTTCGCACCCTGGCAACCCGAATGTGCAAGATGGTAAGATGATTGTGGTCAATAAAAACCATCCTTCCACTGATTTTATGGATGCTGAATTTATCCGCAAAGATGAGTTTTACGATATTAAAAAACTCAATCCTGCCGTCAATATATTGGTGCGTGTAGATGAAAAAACCTACAAAGATGGCAAAATGGGCGACAATCACCCAATGGCGTGGTTCCATGAATTTGACGGTGGTCGCGCCTTTTATACCAACTGGGGACATACCAACGAAACGTTTTCTGAACCCATTGCTTTAAAGCACATCTGGGGCGGTATGTCGTGGGCAGCTTCGGGCGGCGATATCAATTGGGATAAAGCCCGTTCAATGCCTCCGCCAGAAGACAATCGTTTCACTATCAAAGAGTTAGATAAAAAAATGGATGAACCTACCGAATTGGCTGTCACCAATGATGGTAGAGTTTTCTACACCGAGCGCAAAGGCAAAATGAAAATGTATAACCCTAAAAATGGGGAGAAAAAAGTGATTGCCGAGTTCAATGTTTATACGGGTTTTGAATATGGCTTGATGGGTATCAATATTGACCCTAATTTTGATAAAAACAAGTGGATATATGCCTATTACTCGCCGCCAAGTGGACAGCCCGATACGGCGCAACGCCTCTCTCGTTTCGTTTATGACGAAGCGAAAGAGCAATTGGATATGACTTCCGAAAAAATAATCATGCGTGTGCCCGTCAAGCGGACGGATTGTTGCCATACGGGTGGCTCAATTGAGTGGGACGCACAAGGCAATCTGTATCTTTCTACGGGCGATGATGTCAATCCGTTTAACTCTGACGGATATGGACCGATGGACGAGCGCAAGGGCAGAGAAGGCTGGGATGGTCGTCATTCCTCCTCGAACACAAACGATATGCGTGGTAAAATCCACCGCATAAAGCCTAATGATGATGGTACATATAGCATACCAGAAGGCAATTTATTTCCAAAAGGCACAGATAAGGCGCGTCCAGAGATATATGTGATGGGCAATCGCAATCCATATCGCATTTCTGTGGATAAGCATACAGGCTTTTTATATTGGGGTGAAGTAGGTCCCGATGCGGGTGAAAACTCGCCTAAGTATGGACCTCGTGGACACGATGAAGTGAACCAAGCACGCAAAGCGGGTTATTTCGGCTGGCCCCTGTTTGTCGCTGATAACCGGGCTTACAATATACGTAGTTTTGAAAAAGATTCAACAGGTGCAAAACATGATGCTAAAAAGCCTATCAACGACTCGCCACACAATACGGGTTTGAGGGAATTGCCCCCTGCGCAGAAGGCTTTTATCTATTATCCTTACGTAGAATCGCCCGAATTTGGTGAAATAGTTGGCAAAGGTGGGCGCAATGCGATGGCGGGTCCCGTGTATTATGCCGAGGATTTTAAAGACGCACCCAACCGTTTTCCAGAATATTTTCAAGGAAAATTTTTCGCTTATGATTGGATGCGCGATATGATTAACCTTGTGAGCATGAAGCCCAACGGCGATTTTGACGGTATGGAGCGTTTTCTGCCTAAGCAAAAATTCAGTCACCCTATGGATATGCAATTTGGTAAAGATGGCTCGTTGTATATCCTCGAATATGGTCAAAACTGGTTTGCCCAAAATGATGATGCGCGATTAATAAAAATTACCTACAACCCCGGCAACCGCGTACCCGTAGCTATGGCGAGTGCAGACAAAACTGCCAGTGCAGCCCCTGCCATTATCACTTTTTCGGCTGATGGCTCAATGGATCATGACGGCGACCCCCTCAGTTATGAATGGAATTTTGATGGTAAGAAAAAAAGTAAATTGCCCACAGCGACGTACAAATACAAAAAAGCGGGTGTCTATAAACCGACTTTGACAGTCACGGATAGCAAGGGCAACAAATCGGTGCAAACACTTGAAGTCATAGTAGGCAATGAGCCGCCGAAGGTAGAATTGGCGATAAAAGGCAATAAAACCTTCTATTGGAGTGGCGAAAAAATCAATTATGAAGTCAAAGTAACGGATAAAGAAGATGGTTCATTGGCTGCCAAAACGATAAAAGACGATGAAGTATATGTGAGCATCAACCATTTAGAAGGCTTTGATAAAACAATGATTGCGCAGGGGCATCAACAAAACTTGGGTTTATCGCGCGGGCAGCGTTTGATTGAGCTATCGGATTGCAAATCGTGCCACAATATCAAGGAAAAATCTATTGGACCCAACTATACGGATGTTGCCAAAAAGTATAAAGGTCAATTTATGATTGTCGGCAAATTGACAGACCGCATTATCAAAGGTGGTGGTGGCGTGTGGGGCGAGCAAGCGATGGCGGCGCACCCGCAAGTATCGAAAGAGGACGCTACCGAAATGGTCAATTATATCCTATCCTTAGCGGATGATAAAGCGGCGAGTAAGCCCCTCAGTGGTGCGTATGTTGCCGAAGACAAAGGCAAAGGCGGTACGTATATATTGTCTGCCAGTTATAGCGATAAAGGCGCGCAAGGCGTTGGTTCTCAATCGAATAGCCAAAATTTAGTATTGCGCAGTGCTTCATTTAAAGCCAGCACTTATGATGATAAAAACGCCGTAATGGACTTCAAAATAGAACCGATGGGCGATGTGGTGATTGCCACAACTCCAGGCGGCTACGTAGGCTATAAAGACATGGATTTGACCGATTTGACGGGTCTTACCATATTAGCCTCGGCAGGAGATGACCGCGTGGCAGGTGGCGGCGTAGAAGTGCATTTGGATGCGCCTACGGGCACACTTATCGGTAAAGGTGACATACCCAAGTCACCTATGCCTACGCCCTTAAAAGTGCCGTTTAATGCGCCCGTTTCGGGTCAGCACCATCTCTATATCGTATTTACAAATCCAGACAGCAAAGGGAAGCCTTTGTTTGTGTTGATAAATATTGGGGTGGATAAATAGTACCCTTTAACTTATATCGCAACCCTGTTGTTTGCTTTTGGCAGCAATGGGGTTGTTTTTTTTGGGGGGGGGAATATTGAGGGGGGTAATGTTGTTAAGGAACGATACAGGAATAAATTTACATCTTAGATACTGACGGGTTTGTTTTGGTTTTTGTGCTTCGTGCCAACAAGTCGGATGCGACTGATTCACTAAACATTTCGACAATACTTGTGAACACTCCTAAGAATGCAAGTTATAAAATGCTAATTTTCAACATTTTATATATCTGTAAAATTGCATTGTTTAATCAGTATGAAATACCTTTGTCGGGTACTTAAACGAACGGGAAGCAGTACAGTGTTTTGATATAGTAGTAGGTGGACAAGCGGTAAGTCACCATTGCATTAAAGACTTACCGCAGCAACAGTGGGGTGGAGGAAGACTTAAGGGAACGGGTCTTAACAAGCTAATATATTCCCCTGCAATATTTTGCAAGTTGCCAGGGGCTACATCGTCCAGTATTTCTCGCATCGCTGTATCCGATGGACATTGCGTTATCCCATATACTGTTTTTAAGTTCTTTTTACGTTCTTTGAACCGATTTCCATATTCTAATAACGAACTATCTTTTAAGGAAAATAGCGCAAAGCCGCCCATCAGTATATTGGGCAATTCTAACTTCACATTAATTGCTCGTCCATCTGGATAGCTTTAAATTTTGATTGTAAATCCGTCAATAATTCATCTATCATCATGGGCTATTCTCTTTTTTTTCCAATTATAGATGTTTTTCCTTAGATTATTATAGATTCTTTTTCTTTATTTGTATATAATTGATTATCAATACTTAGCGAATTGCTGGTTCTTATTGCACTAGTTTATAATAATTCTTCTGTAATCTCCTTAATCAAATTTTTAAATCTCAAACTAGGAAAACCATTGTTGCATAACTTATCAACATCACCTTTGTAATCATTTACAATTTCTATATACACATTTTCACGTTGTACCAAATTCAATACATTTTCCTTCTTGAGTATATATATCAAATCATCAAATTCTATTTTTTGATTAATCCTGCTTTTATTAAATTTTGAACGAGAACTTTTTTCTTCTTTTGCAATATAATAACCATTATAATTAAACATACTAAAAAATGATTTAAGCATAGTTAATGCTTCGTTCTGTTTATTTTGTATATTCTGGTTTTTATTTCTAATTATATTGCTTAGAGTTCCATCTTCTTGTAGCTTAATATTAAAATTCTTCTCTGTCGCTGAAATATTATTTATATTTTCGTAGCCTAATTCTAATAATTTACAAGAACTGTCAAAATAGGTTTTTTCATTAAATTGACAATCAAAGAAATATTTATATCCGTTAATAGTCGTATTTTTAAATATTATATCACTAAAATCAAATTTGACTTTCGCATTCAAGTTATAAATGTAAAAATCATTCGTTTCATTGTTAGTAGATAAATCGAAAATGCTTTTCAAAGTTTCTGTGTTTTTTTGGATACTGTTATCAGATGAATTAAACTCTAGCGCAATCATTAAAAGCCCTGATACAGATTTACAAATTAATTCGCTATCACTTTCTGCCTCCATTAAATAAATAATAGTATTCTGTATAAATTCTTTAATATTCGATAACCCTAAATTTACATCACCTTCAATTCTTGATGAAATTTCTTTTACAGATGATGATTTAAAAGAACAGTTTTCAATTAAAATATTGATTATTTTACGACTCCCTAAAGGCTTAGAAGATTTCACATTAATAAAGTAAGCTAAATAAATATTCTTGAAATACTCTTCAAAATGGTCATGTTTCAAGTAAATTACTTTGTTTTCCTCGTAAAGTAGTGGATGAACAGAAAATGTTTCGGTCTTATCTTCTGAAACATCATACTTTGAAAGAATATCAATAAAAAGTTTATTCTTTTTAATCGCTCCATTATGCTCGACAGCTAAATCCATTAATACTTTAATTTGCTTATCAATACCTACTTGCCCTTGACGTGTTATTTCACGATTGCAGATACATGCAATAGTATAATCTTGAGGTTTATTCGTATTCAATAATTTTGAATTTAAGATTGATGTATCATCATTAATTCCATTAAAATCCGCTATTACATCTATGACATAAGGAGAAAAACTATAATCTTGCCCATTACTTGGCAGAGTAATCTTTTTTAGAGTTGAAATTACTTTTTCCAATTGTTTGCCTCTAAAGCCTCTTTTATCTAAAAACTCTTTCGTCAATTCTTCATCAAATGGTAATATTTCATAAAAATCAATTATGTCTCGAAAATTTTCATAATGTTCATCTATCCAATTACCACTTCTACTCGTTATAATTACCTTACCAAATCCTATACTTTTTGTACTTTCACGTACTGATTCAATTAAATATTCAAAATTAAATTCATTTACTTTTGAAACTACCTCATCAATGCCATCTATGACAACTAAAATATTTCCATTATCGATGCTATGATTAAAAATATCTTTACTTAATTTATGTTGTTGATTTTCATTGAAATCTCTATCATTAATAAAGCTGGCTTTACTGTACCCTACTATTTTTTAAGGTAATTATGAGAAACATACAAGAAAGCGGAACTTTGAGTTGCG
>JAYVKQ010000874.1:0-6593 GCA_043768285.1 Saprospiraceae bacterium
CAATAGCGGGCGATTTTAATCGCCCTGCCGAAATTAAAATTAATGCACAAATACCTTTTTTGTTCAAATGCGGAATCACTGCAATTCTACAATCTCTTAATTCTAATATTCCTAAAATCAATCTCTTGCCCTTCGCTTTGGAGGGCAATATAGCCAGAAGTTAGTAGCTTACCATCTATCTTTTGGGCAGGGTCGTAGCGATTGGCGACACCGCCGCCGATTTGTGGTTTTGAATATTGCAAAACCGTGTCGCCATTGATGATATGCGTCACGAGCGAATCGCCCAACACAATCAATTCCGCTTTGACCCATTGTTCCATCCCATAGGTTTTGGACGTAGATTCGATGCAATGGCGCGGGTCAATTTGCCCTTTAAAAATTACATCTGTACCAGGCGAACACATATTGCCCGTAGGTCGCGGTTTGCCATTGTCCAATCCTGCGAGAAATTGCATCTCTACCGATATGGGCCAATCCTGTTCGCGGGGCATGGTGCGCGGGTCTTGCGAATGAAACATTATGCCACTATTACGAATGGTATATGACGGTGCATCTTTACGCCACACGCCCGTAAAACGATATTCTAATTGTAGATGATAGTGCGCAAAAGGCGTTTTGAAATACAAATGCCCATACCGTTCATTGAATTGTTCATACTTATCATACCGTACTTTAATCATCCCCTCTCCTACCCGAAACGTATTGCCATAATTATCCCCAACATCATGGTGGTGAATTTTAACAATCCAATCATTGATGTCCTTGCCATTAAAAAGGTTTATCCATTTGCCGGTTACAGATTGGTTTTGGGTAGTATTACAGCCATTTACCAATAGCGCAAATAAGACAATTATGATTACAGAGGGTAATATATTTTTCATAAAAAAGTAGTTAAAAATGCCAAAAATACTGAGGGGGTCTTTTAGATTATAGAGTATAGTTGATAGTTTTTTTATGTAATGATTTAATATTCAAATATTTATGTATAAAAAACTATCAACTATACTCTATCATCTATAATCTATGAATTACTTTTCCCTTCCAATATATTTTTTGTATATTCAATGCACTTTGCCACTTCTTTCACAGCATCAGAACCCGCAGGGATTTCATATTCCAACTCCACAGAAGCAGGGAATTTATACCCCTTATTTTTCATCAATAAAAGAATTTCCTTGATAGGTGTATCGCCTTTTCCCCACGCCAAATTAGCCTGACCGTGGTCTTTATTTTGGCGGTCTTTGATGTGCATACTCGTAATCCTATCATGTTTGGCTTCGATAAGTTTGAGTAGCGATGCCGTTGTATTTTGTCCACCTACCGCAATATAATGCCCGCAATCAAGGTTGAGCGTATTATAGGGTGATTGTGCTAAAGCAACATCCCACAAAGTATCTCTGGCTTGCAAATGCGCATGATACCCTACGTACATTTTATGTTTTGCCCCCAAATCGCCTAAGCGTTTGGTTTGGGCGGGGTCGGTAGGCATTTCGAGGGTTATAGATTGTGCGCCAAGTGCTTTGGCGGCACGCATACCATATTCCACTTCGGCATCCGTATTGTTCACTTCAAAAGCACGCGGTTTGTACGCATATATGGAAATACCCGCTTTTTTGAATTTTTTGCGTACTTCCTTAAATTTATCCATCGAAACGGTGCTGCGCCATTCCGCTACTTTTTTGTTATATTCAGCCATTTGCGCTCTTTGTTCGTCCGTCAATTTAGGGCGTTGTCCGTTGACAAAAGGCGGCATTGTGAATGGCAACTTGGGTTTGCCCGCGTATTCTTCTACGGCGTCGCCCATCAGTTCGATTGCACCCACATTAGATTCTACGCATAACTGAATAAGTTTATCCACATCATGCGGCATACTGCGGTAAGAGTAAGTAATGGCTCCCATTTGAACGCCACCAAATTTAGAATTGGGCTTTGGCAACCATGAGGACATCATCAAAATACCAACAGCTACTATTGGCATAAATGATAAAAATGAGGAACGGAATAGACTATTTTTCATAATAAATAAGACTTGGTTAATTAAAAAAAGGTAGTTTGAATATATAGGTTTTGGATTAGGTCAACTTTAGCACTCTATTGATTAAAAAAATCCAAGAAGGTTTTTGATTTTCCTTTTTGAAAAATTTTCAATTTTTCAAAAAGGAAAATCAAAAACAGCCCACGTCCTGCCAAGCATGAAAAGCGAATCTTAGTTTTCTTAGAGTGCTAACTTAAAATTAGGAACGAGACAGAAATAGGGTTTGTAAAAATACAGCTAAAAACCAGTATCGTGCAATTATTTACCATTTTTACGCCCAATGAGCTTTTCAAAGGCATCATTGGAGACTGTGACGGCTAATCGTCGATTATCAAAAGCATCTGGGTTCGTTTTTTGAATTTTCTTCTTGTATTCCAACACACCTTCAAGGATTGTTCAAATACTGAGGGGGGGTGCGCGCATACGGAATCCGTAAGCAATGTCATCTGATAATTTTTTGAATTTGCAAAAAGGCGATGCTGATAAAAGGATTGCGCCACCCGAAGAAGTATAAGAGAAATCGGAGTCTTCAAAAACGTATCGTGGTATTGCAAATGCAGCGAAAAAGAGACAAATTTTGGGTCATATTGGTGGCTCAAATATATGCCGAAACGAAAAAGCGTGCGCTGTTTCTCCGTGCGTTTGCAGATACATAAGGCGGTCACGCCCTTCCTCTGCGGTAGGCATTTCGCCTTTTTTGACCCACCAAAGTGCCATATGTGCTTTATCCATGCGCTCAAACCATTTGGCGCGTTTGAGATATACCTCAATATGCCCACTGTTATAGACAAATTGTTTTAAGGCTTCCGCACTTTCCCAAACGGATATATTGACAATCAGACTTTTGTCATTGAATGGGTCAATACTGGTTGCGTTATTAGAGTTTTCATCTTTCAAACGCCAGACGAAACCTGCGCTTTGTTCAGCAATGCCGTTAATGCGGTCAAGGTCTGCCACAAAATCGGCTAATAGGGGACTATCAATAGGTTCTAAAAGGCGTGCGATATTGATTTGAGCTAATTGATACATATTCGAATTGACTGTTTATAATGTAAGGAATGAGACAGGAATAAATTTTTATGATTAAGTTTCATATCCATTATTTTTTCGCACTTAAAGTTATGCTGGTGATGGAATTAGAAATATTCTTAATTTGCTCATCACTCAAATTAAAATCGGTCACAATTTTTTGAGCAATGGGGTCGGTCATCAGCAGTTCAAGTGGAAAAGATGTCTTTGTTTCAATTTTGACATTTGAAAAGCCAGCTTGTTGAGCATATAAAAAGTAGTTTTCAATTTTCTCTGCCCCAGCGATACAAGCAACATAGCCTTCCACCGATTTTTTGATAAAATCGGGCAATTCTTCCAACAAAACAATATCAGAAATCGTCAATTCACCATTTTGTTTTAAAACCCGATGGGCTTCTTCAAATATCTTTGCTTTGTTGGTTGAAAGGTTCAAAACGCAATTTGAAATGATAATATCTACCGAGTTATCCGCAATTGGCAAGTTTTCAATGTCTCCTTTGATAAAATCTACATTTTTGTAATTCCCTTTGTGTGCATTTTGTTTTGCCCGATTAATCATTTCTTTGGTAATATCCACACCAATTACTTTTCCTGCCACACCCACTAAAGGAGAGGCTAAAAAACAATCAAATCCGCCCCCAGAACCCAAGTCTAAGACTGTATGACCTGCCTTAATTTTGGCTAATGCTAAGGGGTTTCCGCAGCCGATACCCATATTTGCCCCTTCGGGAACGCCCTGCAAGTCTTCGGCTGAATAGCCAATTTTATGACTTACTTCTGCCACTATTTTATCCGTATCGCAACAAGCAAACAGTTTTGAAATAAACCCTTGTGATGAGGGTCTTTTGGCAATTTTTCCGTAACCTTCAACAACCCCTTTTTTTATGATTTCTGCATTCATATTTTATGAATTTTTAATTGTTAAAAAATATGATGCAAAAGTGCAAGGGTTCTATCTCGAAAAAATTGACCTATATCAAGAATATCAAGAATATCAAGAAGCGGAAATTTCTTTTCTAATTCGGCTCAATGTTTCAGGTGCAATTTGCAGATAGGAGGCTAAATAAATCAAAGGCACACGTTGTAGTATATCGTTTTCGTTGTTCAAAATGTCCAAATAGCGTTGTTTAGCCGTTTTGTCGTTCAAAAACCGGGTATAAGATGCCATCACAACAAATTCCTGTTCGGCAACCAATCTGCCAACTTGCTGCCAAAATAAATGTTTTTCATAGAGTTTTTTTAAATCCTCAAATTGAATGACCAACAATTCGGCATCTTCAATGGCTTGAATAGACAAATCGCTCGGCTGTTTGGTAATAAGACTTTTGTAAGACGTAGTAAAACTGTTTTCTTTACAAAAACAAGTCGTCACTTCTAAGCCGTCCTTCAAATAATAGGTTCTGAATAAGCCCGAAACGATAAAAGCAATGCTTTTACTCACTTTCCCTTCTGTTAGGTAGTAATCACCTTTTTTTATAATTAGCTGTTTGAAATAAGGTGCAGCGATGTCAAAAGCATCTTCTGTATAAAACGGAAATTGTTTTATGCGTTTTTTTAATGGTTCTAAATCTGTTGTTGTCATATTTTTCTTTATTTTTTACCCCCTCAGTATTTTATGTTAAATTCCGATGTTTTCAAGGGACTAAACAAATTTTGACATAAACATAAACCAATTCCATTCCCACGTTAGTCCATTATCTTCTGAAAATGCTTGACTCCAAACGGGCTTGATTTTATCGCTGACATCCCACCGAAAAACAACTAAAATAGGCTTGCCTTCAAAAATATCTTTGGTGAAAAAATGGGCAATATTTTTATTAAATGACCCTTTTACGGGTGGGTCTAATTCTCCTCTGTTGGTATCTGCCCAATAAATACTCCATAATCTTGTTTGAACGTTGAAAAGCCTTAGCGACATACCTTCGTAGGGTTCTTCACCAAAAGTAGTCAAAAAATTATCTATATTTCCATTGCCATTCAGAATTCGATACATTTCCTGCGTTGAGTCAAACTCTGTCCACTCTATACAGCCGTTTAACCTTGTTTTCAATTTTTTATTAAGCAAATGCCATTTGCCTTCAAAAAAATCAAAATCATGTTTTGAGGAAGTGGGCGAGGCTTCAATGATTAAATCGCCATTTGCGTCAAAGTTTACCACAGGTATTGCGATGTCTTTATTTATTGTCATCATAAAACAGTTTATTTAATTATAAATGGAAAATTACCGAAGTTTGTTTATGATTTGAAGTAAACATAAATGGAATTTAATATACGACAGTGGATGTATGTAACGGCCTCATTCTTTCGGCTCTGTTACGTTTTCGGGTAAGTTATCTGTTTCTTTTGGGGGCTTTAAGAAATTTTCCTTTGATACTATCTTAACGCCTTGCAATTGTTCTACTCTCTTTCGTGCCTCCCCTGCATTGTAACCGCCCGTTTGGGCTGCCTCATGGTTTTCTTCATACCCTTTTGCGTCTTTGGTTATCGCTTCTACCCTTGTCAGTTCCTCGCCCAACGCCGTAAAAAGCAACTCTAAATTTGTCATGTGGTCGCGCAGGTTTTCTTTTTCTAAACCTTTCAATTTGCCATGTTCAGAGGGTGCTAATCCAAAAGTGCCCTTAGCAATTATCGCAGTCAAAATTGAAAACTCTTGTCCTTCTTTTACACCTCGTTTTTGCCATTCATCCGTTAATTCTTTTCGTATTCCTATTGTTTTTAAGCGGGACGCAATCCATTCATCACTGCGCCCTTGAGCTTTATACATCTCCGTCATGCGCTCAAATGATAATTCGGGATTTTCGGTTTCTTCTATGCGATCTTTGCCTACTTGTGCCAGCCATTGTTTCAACGGCTCGGCTTTGGGTGACGGCACGGACATGACAATTCTAAGCACCCCCTCAGTATTGGCGCAATCGGAGGGGTAGTTTTTACCACCAACGCGGGGCATATTCAATCTTACGAAAAAATCGTAAGATTGACTTTCTTTTTGAAGTTTACGCTTCAAATCTGACCAATAGCGGTTAGGGTTATTGCTATCGGTCAAAATCTCAATAACATCTACAATAGAAAAATACCATTGCTCATTATGCCATACTTTTCTAATTTCTTTACCCTCGAAGGGAATAATATTTGAGTTTTCCATATCATATAGATTTTAAACAATGTCTGCCAATTGCAATTGCAACCCTTTCAAAATATCATATTGTGGCGTTAAATGCACAAAATGGCTTTGGTTCTGCGACACAATGGCTTCGATAACGCACCCCCTCAGTATTTTGTCTTTGCGCCAGGCATTGAGGTCTAATTTTTCTACAATCCACCCTTTTTTTTGAACATACGCTTTGAGTTGTGGCGTATTGTGTACCGATCTTACTGCTTGCTCAATGGCGAGAGGCGTAACATGTACATCATTTGAAATCAATACTTTAATAATAGTATTTTGTGCTTCATATAGGGTATCTTGCATATCGGAAATTTGCTTTTTCAAAGCGGCTTTCTCGGCGTTTTTAGAATTATTTAAGCCCTCCCC
>JAYVKQ010000875.1:0-11140 GCA_043768285.1 Saprospiraceae bacterium
TTTGCACGGTGTTTTGTATTTGGTGTATAAAAAATAGGTAAAAAAAAAAGAAATGGACATAATCGGCAAAATATTACTTTCTCCTTTAGCTTTGATATATGGTATTGTCATCTCGATGCGCCGTTTTTTATATCGGACGGGCTTGCTGCGGTCGTCGCGTTTCGATGTGCCAACCATCAGCGTAGGTAATTTGAATACGGGCGGATCAGGTAAAACACCTCATATCGAATACCTTATCCGTTTACTCGAACCTTATATCAATATCTCGGTGCTTAGTCGCGGTTATCGGCGCAAAACGGAAGGTTTTAGAATGGTAGAAGCCGAAAATACCGTAATAGAAGTGGGTGATGAGCCTTTGCAATTTAAATTAAAATACCCCTCAGTACCCGTAGCCGTAGGTGAAAAACGTGCATATGCCATACCTCAATTGCTCTATCGCCATAGCCAATTGCAAGCTATTCTGCTTGATGATGCCTTTCAGCATTTGGCAGTGACACCGTATTTGAATATTTTAATTACAGAATTCCACAATCCTTTTACCAGAGATTATCTGTTGCCTGCGGGTGATTTGCGTGACTGGCGCAGCAGCTATCGCCACGCCGATGTGATTGTGGTATCCAAATGCCCCGAAGATTTGACCGAAGCCGAGCGTCAAGCGTTTATCGAAGAAATCAATCCTTATCCTTCCCAAACGGTATATTTCAGTTATTATGCCTACGATACCCCTTATAGATTATTCAATCCTGCACAATTTATTGATTTAGACAGCGACACCGAAGTGCTGTTGGTCTGCGGCATTGCCAAGCCACAATATCTGACGGACTACTTATCGCAGCGCGTAAAGTCTGTACAAACAATGGCTTTTGAAGACCATCGCCTATTTACAAACTACGATGTGGCGCAATTTAAACGTGTGTATGAAGGCATGAAAAGCCCTGAAAAAGTGATTATCACCACTGAAAAAGATGCCGTCAGATTAGCCTTGCACAAAAACTATATCCTTGATAATCAATTACCTATCTACGTCATCCCGATTGAAGTTGATTTTTTATTTGACGAAAAGGACAAATTTGATATAGGGATAAAAGATAGGTTATTGGCATTTAAAGCATGATTTCAATAAAAAATACTGAGGCGGTATCTCCAAACCCCTTCGTCTTCTAAAATAAGCTGCTCATCTGCCCACGCCTTTATTTTGTCTATTCCCATGCAACCTTCCTGTAACTTTCTCCTCATTACATCGCTCTATATATGATTGCATTGTCAACCATATATCCTGAAAAGCGATAATTCAGTTCACCCTTTTAAAAAGGTGTTCTGACGTTTAAAACCCCCTTTCCGTCTGAAAGGATTGGATTGTTAACGGAAAGCGTATAAAATTTGCACTCGAAAAGCAAGGGTAAACGATAATTAGAATGTCTCAAATAATGATATGATACCTGTATTCCTTTTCAATAAAGTATCATATCATTATTTGAAGCGATATAGGATAGCCGTTCTTTTACTTTTGTACCATGTTTATAGAAAATGCTTTGCAACTATATACATGAGAATGAGGATTTTTAGATTTTAAAAGATATCGTAGGATTTTTACCCCCTCAGTATTTTGGGCTTTTTGAGGAATAAAATCTCATCAAGTCCGTTGAAAGTATAAAAATCCTAATGCTCATAAAAATCACTCAACTATTTAATCACAACTTTACAACCCGACCTTAGTCATGAAAAAGTTTTGCAATTACACTTTATTGCTTGTTCTTACGTGGACAAGCCTATCGCTCCAAGCGCAAAAAATTAAAGGCTCTATCACGGATGCTACTGGAAAAGCGCAAGAATTTGCCACCATCACCTTGCTCAAAGCGCAGGATAGCACGCTTATGAAAGGCGCGATTACCGACATGGATGGCAATTTTGAATTAGAAAACATCACCGAAGGCAAATATTTCATCAATGCCAGTATGGTCGGATTTAAAAATTATGCGTCAAAGCCTTTCGATTTTGATGGCAAAACGGATATGGCTGTTGATAAAATTAGCCTTCAAAGTTTAGATACCGAATTGAAAGAAGTAACCGTTACAGCACGTAAGCCGATGATTGAAGTCAAGGCTGACCGCACCGTTTTCAATGTAGAAAGTAGCCCAACGGCGGCGGGTTTAAATGCCTTAGAACTCTTGCGCAAAAGCCCGGGTGTGAACGTGGATAAAGATGAAAATATCCTGTTGAAAGGCAAATCCAACGTGATTATCTATATCAACGGTAAGCCCAGCAACATGAGTGGGCGCGACTTATCCGCTTTTTTGAAAGGTTTGACGGCAAATGATATTGAAGCCATTGAGATGATTTCAAACCCCGGTGCGCGTTTTGATGCCGAAGGCAATGCGGGGATAATCAATATCCGTTTGAAGAAAAACAAGAAATTAGGCACAAATGGCAACGTAGCCGCAGGGTATCAATATGGTTTGACCCCTAAGTATGATGGCTCTTTTAGCCTTAATCATCGCGGTTTGAAATGGAATTTGTTTAGCAATTATAGCTACAATTGGGGTGTCAATAACAGCACCACCGACCTCGATAATACCATCAAAGTGCTTGATAACGAAGGACAATACAACTTTTGGCAAACCCGTTCAGACCAAAATTGGAAAAGCGATAACCACAACTTCAAAGCGGGTGCTGACTATACTTTGAATTCAAAAAATACCATCGGCTTTATTTTTAATGGTGGCATTGGCAATCCTACTTTTATTACTAATAGTTCAACCATTATTGGCAAAATAAAACCCAATACAAACAGTTTTGTTAGAAAGGACTCCGTCTTAAGGGCTGTCAGTGAAGGTTTGATGAATAATAAAAACTACAACACAAATCTCAATTATCGCTTTGCTGATACGTTGGGGCATGAGTTAAATATTGATGCCGATTATGGCGTTTTTGATAACAGTGCGCGGAATTTTTTACCCAATATCTACCGCAACGGCGCGGAAACGCGCATATTGACCGAGCGCAACTACCGCAATATGTCGAGCACGGATATTATCATCAAATCTTTGAAAGCCGATTATGAGCAACCCCTCAGTAAAACGAACAAAAAAGCGGGTAAATTGGGCGTCGGCTTCAAAGTATCGGACGTGCAGACGAGCAACAATTTTGATTTTTACAATATATTCAGCAATAAAGATTATTTGGATACGGCGCGGACTAATTTCTTTACCTACAAAGAGCAAATCCAAGCGGCATATGCCAACTACAATACGCAATTGGGCAAATATGGCATCCAATTGGGCTTACGAGGCGAGCGTACAGTCTCCAAAGGCGATTTGAAAACAAAGCAAACGCGTGACTATAAAGACGTGGACACGTCCTATTTCAACGTATTCCCAACGGCGGCGTTTAGCTATCAACTCAATCCAAAACACGCTTTTAATGTGACCTATCGTTACTCGCTTGATCGTCCCGACTATCAAGATTTAAACCCTTTTGAAAACCGTTTGGACGAATTGACTTTTGAACGCGGCAACACGACCCTGCGCCCACAATATACCAATACCGTTGAATTGGGCTATACTTTCATGGGGTTTGTCAATTTGAGCGTGAATTATGCCAAAACTAAAGACTTTTTTACGCAATATACCGACCAAGACGTGCGCAATGGGGTCACTACTTTCTTTATGACCAAAGCAAATTTGGCGAATAAAGAAAACTATGGTGTCAGCCTAAGTTCGCCGATACCTATCAATAAATGGTGGAATGGCTTTTTGAATGCGTGGTGGAACCATACCGTTTTGACCGCCAATTTGGGTGAGGGTAAAGACGTGAATTTGAAGGCAAACGGCGGTGGTTTCTATATGCAACAAACCTTCACATTGCCCAAAAACTTTGCAATTGAGGCTGATGGTTGGTTGAGCGTAGGTGGTTTGTGGGGCAATTTTGTATCCAGAACGCAGGGAGCCGCCAATATTGGGGTTATCAAAAAAATATGGGACGGTGATGGTCAAATCAAAGTCAGCTATTCCGATATATTCAAAACGGCGGGTTGGAAAGCCTACACCGAACTCGGCACGCTCTATATGGACGCGGCGGGTACATGGGAAGCGCAGCGCATCAGCGTCAATTTCTCTTATCGCTTCGGCAATAAAAACGTGCAAGGCGCACGCCAACGCAAAACGGGCTTAGACGATGAGCAAAAGCGCGTCAAATCAAAAAGCTAAATTGCATTATTATTTCATACTAATTTGTTGGTTGGAGGCTGCCCGTGGGGTAGCCTTTTTTGTGCTACCCCCTCAGTATTTTTACCTACCTGCCCCAATCACCAAAGATGAAATCATCTCATTCAAATTATCCTCCCTAATCAACTGTTCCATAGTCAAATGAAAGCGGAAACGCCAATAGTGTTGCGGGTTGCTGGGTTCATTGATTTGCTCGTCCGTGGCGTTGGCACGGCGCAGCGTGGGGTGCATCCCCACCAAATCTTGAATGGGGAAAATTGCCCACATACTCGGTGCGTCCATGTGCAGCTTGTTGATGATTTCAACTATCTCGGTTGTGCAACTTTGCGGTGCAAAATCGTAGCGTTTGAGGACTTGTTGATAAAAATCTTGCGCAGTGGCATTATTGCCCTCCCACCATCCGCGAATGGTGGACATATCATGGCAAGACGGGCTGCACACGGTCATATACGGATAGCTTGTCGTGTCGCCAAAGGCAGTCGCGCCCTTGGGCATACGCTGTATTTCTAAGGCAATGATATTCAAATCGTGCATCACACTCGGTACTGTTTTCGGTATCATGCCCAAATCTTCACCGCATATCAGCATATTGGTGGCACGCACTAAGGCGGGAAGTTTCCACATGGCTTGCTGTTTCCAAAATTCGTCGTGGCGTCGGAAATAATAATCGTTGTAGAGCCTATCCATCATATGCTTCCCAAAGTCGTCTAAGTCCTTGTAAGAACGGGTCGTTTGCACCGTTATACGCGGGTTAAAAGCTGCCCCATTACTGAGGGGTTCCTCTATCAAAAGCACTTCGCCAATCAAATGCATCAAGCCTTTTGCAAGATGCTTTTTAACCGAATATTTTTTATTATTAAAAAATAACTCCTTGATTTTCAATTGATTATCAACGGATGATTTTAGTTTAAATTCATTATAAGCGGTTTCCTCTAAAAACATTTCGCGCACATAATCAGCATCTGCGCCGAATATTTCAGTGAGAAAATGACCGCGAATATAAGGTTGAGTATAGCGTCCCAAATCGCCCCGCAAACCCATTGCGTCTAACTCTTGACGGTTGTAAGGCATACGCGGATTGAATAACCCCAGAGTGCCTTCCACTTGGTCAGTCGGTATTTGCCAAATGCGGAAAAAACCTAAGATATGGTCAATGCGGAGGGCATCAAAATATACGCTTAGTTTGGTCATACGCTGCCGCCACCATGCAAAATTATCCCGCGACATCACCTCCCAATTGTAGGTCGGGAAGCCCCAATTTTGCCCCGCCACCGCGTAAGCATCGGGCGGCGCACCCGCTTGCCCGTCCATATTATAAAGGTGTGGCGCAACCCACGCATCGCAGCTATACCGATATATGCCAATCGGCAAATCCCCTTTCAATATTACCCCTTTTGAACGCGCATAATTCACCGCTTCCGTCAATTGCTGATGTGCGTGGAATTGGATAAAATAGTATAAAGCCACCTTGTCATAGTCCATATACTGAGGGGTGCATATATCGGCGACAACTTGCTCAGAATAGGCAGCATATTTCGTCCAAGTATAGAAATTTGTCGTCCCGTTTGTGTCTCTCAAATGGCAAAATGCGGCATATGGTTTGAGCCAATCCGCATTGTCTTCTATGAATTGTAAAGCTTCTTTATTTTTAAAAAAAGCCGCTTTTTCTTGTTCAAAAAGGAGGTTAAAGTATTGGAATTTATAATTCAAAACTTGTTCAAAATCAACTGTTTCTAAAGAATTTAGCTCCGAAGCGGCTTTATTTAAACGGGTTTCTGCCTTTTTATCTTTAAGTTTAGCAATAGCTTGAATGTTCACATATAGCGGGTGTAAAGCAAAGACCGAAATGGCTGCATAAGGATAACTATCCGTCCACGTTTTGGTCGCAATGGTATCATTGACGGGCAATATTTGCACAAGCTGCATACGGGTACGATTTGCCCAATCTACCAAGAGTTTGATGTCCGTAAATTCGCCAATACCTAAGCCATTTTCGCTGCGCAATGAGAAAACAGGAATGGCAATACCAGCCCCACGCCAAAGGTTTTTACTATATCTAAAACGCTCGTCCGTGCGTACCAATGCGTTGCCTTTGGAGGACGGAAAAGTAAAATGCTCAGTGCGATTGTCGCCGCTTTCCCATTCGACAATTGCCTCTTGTGCTGGGTCATGTATCACAAATTTGTAGGCTAAATCTACGATATTACTGTCTATTTCTATCGAAGTTTGCCATAAGGGGAAGTTTTTAGACGACAATATCAACGGTTTTTTCCATGCACCCAAAACGGGTATATCGCCTACAATACCAAAAACCAAATGCTGCGGAATAGCGGCTGCATATAGTTGGAATGTGATTTGATTGCCTTTGTGCGCAGACACTTTCGTTGGTTTTGAAGGCGTTTTGCCAATATCAGTTTGTTCTTTTCTTTTAAAAATAACGTCTTTAAAAGCGGCGGAAAAAAAGGCGCGTTCAGGTTCATATTCCGCCCGCCAATGGTCTTCATAGAAAACTTGACCCACGTTTTTGGGTAGAGTTAATTGTCTAAATTCGCCGTGTTCGGTCAGCAATCCTTTTAGAGATTGTACAGTATATTTATACGTAATTATTTCATTATCAGGAATTTGTATTGCACCATGCCAATTCATTGCGTCGTAGCTTTGGCAAATAACGGTTTCTATTTGTCCATTTCTGTTGAATTGAAGGGCAATTTGCTCCCCTTGTTGTGTTCCATAGTGGATATGAAAATTGGCTATCATAAATTTTTAGGTTTAAGTTTTTACAATATACGCGAAGAATGGGTTCAAATCTAATAAATCCGTTAGGATTTGTACGTTTATAGACAATATATGTGAAAATGTAAAACGAATCCGTAGGATTCGCACATTGTACTTTTCACGTGCGAATCCTACGGATTCGTTAGCAAAACAGCACTAATTAATTCTATAAACGTACAAATCCTAACGGATTTATTGGATTTGAACTCATTCTTCGCATAATACATGAATAGGCTACGAATGACGCAGATTCAACTGATTTTATATGCCCATCTTTTCATCCTGTTATCCTATCACCAAAGGTAAAATGTTTTTTATAATTTCAAAAAAATAGAAGGGTGTATGATTTATTCCACGTACTCTTATAACTTTGCGCCACTTTCTGAAAAACGAAACACCCCCTCAGTATTTTCGTTCTAAAACAGTAACATAATAGGAACGCGGATAACGTGGATGAATAGGATTTACACGATTTTTATATATTATTTCTAAAAAAATTCGTGTAAATCCTATAAAATCCGTGTTATCCGTGTTCCCATTACGTCATATCATTTAATAAAAATTTACCTTAATTATGGCAGTCAATCAAGACGATATTTTCAAAAAAATAGTTTCTCACGCCAAAGAGTATGGCTTTGTCTATCCTTCGAGCGAAATTTATGATGGTTTAAGCGCGTGCTATGACTATGGTCCCTATGGCGTGTTGTTGAAAAACAATATCAAAAACTATTGGTGGCGGTCAATGGTGCAGTTGCACGAAAATATAGTGGGCTTAGATGCTGCTATATTCATGCACCCAACCACATGGAAAGCTTCGGGTCACGTAGATGCGTTCAACGATCCACTCGTGGACAATAAGGATAGCAAAAAACGTTTCCGCGCGGATGTATTGATTGAAAATGCGATTGACAAAATAGTAGATAAAATCAATAAAGAGGTAGAAAAAGCGGCAAAACGCTTTGGTGATAGTTTTGACGAAAAAATGTTCCGCGAAACCAACCCGCGTTGTGTCGAATATGCGCAAAAAGCACAAGCCGTAGAAGCCCGTTTGGGCGAAGCCATGAAACAAGGCGATATGGCAGAGTTGAAAAATATGTTAGAAGAATTAGAAATTGCCGACCCCGATTCGGGTAGTCGCAATTGGACGGATGTGCGCCAATTCAACTTGATGTTTAATACTCAATTGGGCAATATTGCGGGTGAAGAAGGTAAACTATACCTTCGTCCCGAAACGGCGCAAGGTATATTCGTTAATTTTTTGAATGTACAAAAATCTACACGCCAAAAAGTGCCGTTTGGTATTGCTCAAATCGGTAAGGCTTTCCGCAACGAGATTGTTGCGCGTCAATTCATATTCCGTATGCGCGAATTTGAGCAAATGGAAATGCAGTTTTTCATTCGCCCTGGCACACAAAAAGAATGGTATGCCAAGTGGAAAGATTTGCGCATGAAGTGGCATTTATCGTTGGGTACATCTGCATCAAAATTGAAGTTTAAAGACCATGATAATTTGGCGCATTATGCCGATGCTGCTGTGGATGTGCAGTTTGAATTCCCTTTTGGTTTTAAAGAATTAGAAGGTATCCACTCACGCACCGACTTTGATTTGAGCAGCCATCAAAAGTTTTCGGGTAAAAAATTGCAGTATTTTGACCCTGAATTGAATGAAAACTACGTGCCTTATGTGATTGAAACCTCGATTGGTGCTGACCGTATGTTCCTCGCAATGCTTTCAACAGCATTTGAGGAAGAAAAAGTACCCGATGCCGATGGCAAAGAATCGGAGCGCACGGTTCTAAAATTGCACCCTGCCCTTGCTCCTGTCAAGTGCGCGGTATTGCCTTTATTGAAAAATAAAGAAGAATTGACTTCGGCTGCGGAAAAGATTTTCCACACTTTGAAATTTGCGTTTGAATGTCAATATGATGAAAAAGATGCGATTGGTCGCCGCTATCGCCGTCAAGATGCGATTGGTACGCCTTATTGTGTCACAGTAGATTTTGAAACATTGGAAAACAACACTGTAACTATTCGTGACCGTAATACTTTGAAGCAAGAACGCATCAATATTGCCGATATTGAGCGCATTGTACAAGAGAAAACGGATATGAAAAATTTGTTGATGTTGTTGTAGAGCTAAAAACGACTTAATAAATAAAACCCTATAGGTTCAACTGCCTATGGGGTTTCTTTTGTTAAAAAAATATGATGCCCTATGGCTTCAGGGTCTATTCCTCTGGCAAAGCCTGTTCTCTTATAGATTTATTCCCCGCCCTTTTTGGTTTAAAAATACTTGCATCCATTTTACCGAAGCGTTTTTGAAAAGTTAGGCGGACATAACGCGCTTCTCTGCGGCGCATAAATTCGTTGTAGTACTTAGGAGTGTCGTAAATAATCTTCGTGCGTTTGCTATCAAATATATCACTGACGATAAGGGACAATGTGCCTGTTTTATTAGATAAATCTTTGCGTAGTGTAAAATCAACGAAGTACATCCCCCCACGTGTGCCTTGTGGTACGATGCTCGGCGTTTCATAATTACCTGACAATTGGCTGGTAAAATCCTTTGGCAATTTTGTGGTGAGGGTTGTTTTACCATTCCATGTCCAACCTTCGTTTTCATAGTTTTTGAAAGCAAAATAGGTATTAAACGTATTGATATTGACGAGCCATTCTACATTTTTACTAAATGCATATTTGATGGTATTATCCAAACCATAACTGCGGTTTTTAGTGCCGTTCACAAAGGTTGTAATAATCAAATTAGGGTTTTGAGATTCCTGATAAGCATTGATAACTATTGGGTCATTCACTTTTCTGAAATACAAAGCCGATGAAACATTCGCTTTGCCGAGTGTTTTGTTATAATTAATTTCCGCTAAATTGATAAACTCGGGGCGCAATTCTGGATTACCCATGCGCTGACTGTTTCTATCTGCATAAATAATAAAGGGGGTCATTTGGGTGTAGGTAGGTCGCCCTATTTTACGGCTAAAATTGAACTGCCACTCTGTTGTGGCATTTACTTTTTTATTCAAATACACACTTGGAAACAGCGTTTTTAATAAGGAAGATGCATCTGATGGATAGGTATAACTAAAATCTTTACTATCTAAATTTGAGGTGCCAATAAAATTCGATTGCTCGTAGCGAAAACCTGCTTGATATGACCAACCGCGCTTCAATTTTCCTAAAATATTGACATACGTAGCATTGACAATATTCTTAAAATCGTAGTCAAAACATAAGTATTTGAGTGTTTGATAGCTATCCGTAATGTCTGATAGGCTATCAGAATTGAACATATTGCTGCGGGTATTCCACATACTACGTATGCCCATTTCTAATTTAGTGGTATCATTTATAGGCGTAAAATAATCTACAGTAAAAGTGTTTTGAAGGTCTGCAACTGTACCGATATTGCGTTGTACGTGTGGCTTTTGGCGCAATTGTGTGCCATTTGAGGCATATTCGATGGTATTAAAATCGCTTTGATTGTCAATATTGCCCCAATTTGAGTTGAAATTAGCAATCAATTCACGCCCTTTTTTCAAAAAAGTGCGTCGCCAAGTACCAGCAATTACGTAATCACTTGCTTTATTGTTAAAATCTGTTGTACGGTTGCCATAGGTTGTTTGTTGTTGAGTCCCATTAAGAATGTCAAAATTTAGTGCATCGTCTATGAGTGTTGTAACGAATGTTGTCGAAGCTGTCAGAGAAAGTGTATTGCGGATATTGAGATTATAATCCAAATTGGCACGGGTTGAAAAAGTTCTATTTCCCAAATCACTATTGATACTTTGATTTTGATAATCCGTAGCTGCGCCATTGTTTCTATTAATGCGGTTGTTGTAGCCTTCAACACCATATGAGGCTGTATTGAAACTACTAAAAAGGGTAAAATTAAAAGGGGTTTCCTTGTAATTAACGTTGCCCAAGGCGGTTAGACGATTGCCAAATCCTGCGCCTATACCATAGTTGCCATTCAGTCCAATTTGTTTGTTTTTTTTCAAAACCAAATTGATAATACCGCCCGAAGCAGAAGCCTCGTACCGTGCAGAGGGATTGGTAATGACCTCGATTTGCTCAATCTGATTGGCTGGTATCTGGTTAATACTGAGGGGGGTCGGTCTGCCATCAAT
>JAYVKQ010000876.1:0-11994 GCA_043768285.1 Saprospiraceae bacterium
CTTATATCAGAATTTCAACCAACTGGCGATCAGCCAACTGCTATTAAACAACTGGTAGACGGTTTAAACTCAAACACAAAACATCAAGTATTACTGGGTGTAACAGGCTCAGGAAAAACGTTTACGATGGCAAATGTCATTGCTAAACTCAACCGCCCGACCTTAATTTTGACCCATAATAAGACTTTGACAGCGCAGCTATATAGCGAGTTTAAACAGTTTTTCCCAGACAATGCCGTCGAATATTTTGTATCTTACTACGACTATTACCAACCCGAAGCCTATATATCGGTATCAGACACTTATATCGAAAAAGATTTGCAGATAAACGAAGAGGTGGACAAATTACGCCTTCGGGCAACGAGTTCTATCTTATCGGGACGGCGCGATATTATCGTAGTGGCTTCGGTATCGTGTATATATGGTATGGGCAATCCCGAAGATTACAAGACGGGGATAATACGCATAACGAAGGGCATGGTGATTTCAAGAAATTCATTTTTATATTCGTTGGTTGAAATTTTATACTCCCGAACTGAGGGGGAGCTGGGGCGTTCAAATTTCCGAGTGCGGGGCGATACGATTGATATAAATTTGCCTTATGTGGACTACGGCTACCGCATTACTTTTGACGGCGATATGATAGAAAGCATTGATATGCTGGATGTTATATCGGGCAAGCGCATGGAAAAATTAGATGCGGCTGCCATATTTCCTGCCAACCTTTACGTAGCTCCGCGTGAACGTATTCATCAAATTATTCGCGATATCCAAGACGAACTCTACGAACACGTTAAGTATTTTGAGCAAGAAGGCAAGTCACTTGAGGCACGGCGCATTAACGAACGCACCAATTTTGACCTTGAAATGATTAAAGAATTGGGCTATTGTCAAGGTGTAGAAAACTATTCGCGTTTTTTTGATGGGCGCAATCAGAATGATAGACCGTTTTGCTTGTTAGATTATTTTCCAGCCGATTATATCACGTTTGTGGACGAAAGCCACGCTACTTTGCCTCAAATAAGAGGTATGTGGGGTGGAGACCGTGCGCGTAAGCAAAGTCTTGTGAGTTATGGTTTTCGTTTGCCGAGCGCGATGGATAATAGACCTTTGAATTTTACGGAATTTGAAAGCCTAATGAACCAAATTATCTACGTATCTGCCACACCTGCCGATTACGAACTCGAACAGACGGAGGGGGTCGTGGTCGAACAGTTGATACGACCAACGGGGTTGATTGACCCGCCGATTGAAGTGCGCCCGAGCATTAACCAAGTTGATGATTTATTGAATGAAATACAAAAACGTATTGATAAAAATGAACGCATTCTCGTAACGACTTTGACCAAACGGATGTCGGAGGAGTTGGCTAAGTATTTTGCAAAACTGAATATTAAAGTGCGCTATATCCATTCGGAAGTAGATACAATGGAGCGTATGGAAATACTGAGGGATTTGCGGCTGGGTGATTTTGACGTTTTAGTTGGGGTTAATCTTTTACGTGAGGGTCTTGATTTGCCCGAGGTATCGTTAGTAGCGATATTAGATGCTGATAAAGAAGGGTTTTTAAGAAATGCACGGTCACTGACCCAAACGGCTGGTCGTGCTGCCCGTAATGCCAACGGGACGGTTATTTTTTATGCTGATAAAATTACCGACTCCATGCGTAAAACGATGGACGAGACCAACCGCCGAAGGAGTATCCAAATGGCTTATAATATCGAACACAATATCACACCACGCACTGTTACACGTACCCGTGAGGAAATTATGGCGGCAGGTTCTATCTTAGATATTCGGGGTAACAATCCAAAAATCTATATGGAACCAGAAGAATTAAGTCTCGCAGCCGACCCTGTAACGGACTATATGAGCAAAGAACAATTTGAGAAAATCATTGCCCATACGGAGCGCAAAATGAAGGATGCTGCCAAAGAGTTAGATTTCCTATCGGCAGCCCAACATCGAGATGAATTGTTTGCTTTGAAGAAAAAATTTAAGGATAGGTACGTTTAATATACGTCATCTGGTCTATTTTCAATACTACCCTTTGTGGATAAATTTTTAATGTTTGGCTAATCACGCGCACAATTGACAAATATTTTATTACCTACGCAGCATGATAATTCTTTTTCCCCTAAATTTGTTGAAGATTTCATAACGGGTCGTCCTCCGTACAGTTTTAATAGTATGTAATTTGCTTAAATTATCAAAAATGCTACCTATTCTGGTATAAAACCATAATTTTAAATTAATATGTCAGAAACGAAAGAACTTATCAAAAAATCGGCGCGTGAAGACGGTTATCAACACCATGACTATTACAATGTTGATGACTTACTGAGCGACGAACACCTATTAGCCCGCGACGCGGTGCGCGATTGGGTAAAACAAGAAGTCAGTCCGATTATTGAAGAATATGCAGATAAAGCCAAATGCCCTACGCATTTGTTTAAAGGTTTGGCAGAAATTGGGGCTTTTGGCCCTTCTATCCCTGCCGAATATGGCGGTGGTGGGATGGACGAAATCGCTTATGGCATCATCATGCAAGAGTTAGAGCGTGGCGATTCTGGTATTCGCTCGATGGCATCGGTACAAGGCTCATTGGTGATGTATCCGATATATAAATTTGGGAGCGAGGAGCAAAAAAGGTATTATTTGCCTAAATTAGCATCTGGTGAGTTTATTGGTTGCTTTGGTTTGACAGAACCCGACCACGGCTCTAATCCAAGTGGTATGGTAACAAATGTAAAAGACGACGGGGATAGTTATATTTTGAATGGGGCGAAAATGTGGATAACCAATTCTCCTTTGGCAGATGTTGCTGTGGTGTGGGCAAAGCGTGAAGATGGAAAAATCATAGGAATGATAGTTGAGCGCGGTATGAAAGGCTTCACAGCTCCCGAAATTCATGGAAAATGGTCGCTTCGTGCATCTATTACAGGAGAACTTGTCTTTGAAGATGTGCGCGTACCTAAGAAAAACGTTTTGCCTAATGTAGAAGGTTTGAAAGGTCCTTTGGCTTGTTTATCAAAAGCCCGTTATGGTATTGCTTGGGGTGCGATTGGCGCAGGTTTGGATTGTTACGATGCGGCTTTAAGGTATTCAAAAGAGCGTATCCAATTTGGAAAGCCATTGGGTCAGTTTCAATTGACACAAAAGAAATTGGCAGAAATGATAACCGAAATCACCAAAGCACAACTATTGGCGTGGCGATTGGGTACTTTGGCGAATAAAGGAAAGGCAACACCTGCCCAAATTTCGATGGCAAAACGCAATAATGTGCATATGGCATTAGAGGTTGCGCGTGAAGCCCGTCAGATACATGGTGGCATGGGTATTACAAATGAATATCCCATCATGCGTCATATGATGAACCTCGAAACCGTTTTGACATACGAAGGTACGCACGATATTCACCTACTCATTACGGGTATGGATGTAACAGGATTGAATGCGTTTTCTTAAAAAACGATGAATAACTGTGAGCTGCAAAACTGTGAACTGTGTGCAAGATAGTTCACAGTTTTACAGCTCACAGTTCAAAAAAATACTGAGGGGGTGTTAAAATAGTGTAAATTTTTTTTACTTGCGTCACATAACATTCTTTTCTACGTTAGTATATTGAGTAATCAAATTTAGTGAATAATTTAAGCATAGTTTGTAGAAATAAAATAGCGTAATAAGCTAACTTTCAGTGTTTTACCCTATTTTTTCAACAAATACTATTTTACTAATACAATTGATAACACATGAGTAAACATCATATTTTAATATTCCTTTTCAGTTTTTGCTTGACATTGGGCATAAGTCAAAAACCTGTTACCATAAAGCTCGACAATCCTTCGTTTGAAGATTACCCACAAGCGGGGCATACGCCACAAGGTTGGTACGACTGTGGTTTCACGAATGAAACACCGCCTGATGTACATCCTAATAATGCTTTTAAAGTATCTAAAACGGCTTCGCATGGTAGTACTTACTTAGGTATGGTAGTCCGCGATGTCAATACATGGGAGGCAGTTGGGCAAAAACTAAAAGCACCGTTGGTAAAAGGGGCTAATTATACATTTAGCCTTGATTTGTGCCGTTCAGAATCCTACGAGAGTCAAAGCCAGACAACGCGCAAAGTAGTGAATTACAATACACCTGTTATTGTCAGAATATGGGGCGGTTCTGGATACTGTGCTAAGAATGAGCTGTTAGACGAGACAGAGCCTATTGCAACATTTACATGGCAAAAATTTTCGTTTAAGTTTGTAGCTAAAGCCACACATACACATTTTATGATTGAGGCTTTCTATAAAGTACCAACACTTTTTCCATATAATGGCAACGTTTTGATGGATAATGCCAGTGATATTGTTGTTGAAGAAGAAAAGAAAATAGTGGCAAAAGTAGATTCTAAAAAACCACCTACACCTAAGCCGCCTAAGCAAACTAAAAAACCCGATACGCCAACAGTTGCCGAGACGAACACCAAAGAACCCATAAAAGAAACACCGAAAATAGAGGAGCCTAAATTTGTAGAGCAACCTAATAGAGATAATTCAAAATTTAGGGAAGGGCAAATTATGAAAATCGAGCGGTTGCTATTTAAGCCAACCTCATCGGTGATTGAAAAAGAGTCATTCTCTCAATTAGATAAAATTTATGGATTATTGTTAGAAAATCCCAATTTAGTCGTTGAAATTGGGGGGCATACCAATCTTCTCGTTGAGGATAATATGGGTTTGAAACTATCAACAGATAGAGCAAGGGCGGTTGCAGAATATTTAGCTACCAAAGGGATTGATAATTCTCGCTTGGTTATAAAAGGATATGGTAAATCGCGCCCACTGGTAAAAGAAACATCGGCAGCGGCAAATAAAGAAAATCAACGTGTAGAGATTAAGATTTTAAGTACAAATGGGTAAATAGCTACCCCCTCAGTATATCACTAATTTTTATCATAATTATTTGATTTTCAAATAATTACAAAATAGCGCAAGTCCAAAACTTGCGCTATTTTGTAATAGTATTACCCCTCAGTACGCCGTTTAAAATGTTTATTAAAGTATTTATCCGTACCTGCCAAATTCTTTTGGCTGCTGTCATTTCTTGAATAACCACAAAATTAAATCTGGAAGTATTCGATAATTCTGTGCCGTCAAATACATTCGGCTGGTAGGCTTGGAAAATATTAACTATCTATAAAATACCGTTGAGACCTTCCTTTTTTTAAGCCAAACTATAAAAATATTCGTCTTTATCCATATTCCATCGTATTTTTGCCTTACAATTTTATGAAAACTTACTTTGCTTCTGATTTTCATCTCGGCGTAGATGCCCGTCTGAACAGTCTTGACAGAGAAAAACAAATTTGCCGTTGGTTTGATAGTATCAGCCACGACGCAGAGTCAATTTATTTGGTGGGCGACGTATTCGATTATTGGTTTGAGTATAAAACGGTGATACCCAAAGGGTTTACCCGCATATTGGGTAAAATTGGCGAGTTGCGCGATGGGGGCATACCGATGTATTTTTTCACAGGCAACCATGATATGTGGATGTTTCGATACCTCACGGATGAGTTCGGCATACCTATTTATCGAGAACCTCAAACGATAGATATACACGGCAAAACGTTTTTTATTGGGCATGGTGATGGTTTGGGACCGGGCGACTACGGCTATAAATTTATCAAATCCGTATTTGCAAACCCTATGTGCCAATGGCTTTTTGCACGATTGCATCCAAATTTTGGTATCAATTTGATGCGTTTTTCGTCAAAAGGTAGCCGCAAAATGCAAAGTCATATTGAAGAAAATTTTTTAGGCGTTGATAGAGAATGGTTGATACAATTTGCCAACGAACAATTGGATACCATTACGCCTGATTATTTCATTTTTGGGCATCGGCATTTGCCCATAGATTGGCTTTTGAAAAACAATACCTCACGCTATATCAATCTCGGCGAATGGCTGCATTTCACAACCTACGCCGCCTTTGATGGCACCGATATTTCATTACAAGTATTTGATAATCAAAATGTTAAAATTACTAAAAATCATTAAAGCATCCATGAACACACGATTAAAATTTAGCTATTGCCTATTACTTATTGTCTATTGCTTATTGCAAAGCACCCCCTCAGTATTTGCGCAAAATTGGAAGTTTTTCAAGAAAAATGACGCGCTCGATTGCCGCTTTTTCAGTACCGATGCTTTGAACAATATCTATATCATTACATCTAAAAATGAAATATTGAAATATGGCGCAGATGGCTCGTTTGAAGCCCGCTTCGTGAATTTAAAAATGGGTAAATTGGCGCAATTAGATGCGCTCAACCCTATGAAATTGATGGTCTATTATCCCGATTTTCAAATAGTGCAGTTGTTGGATAATGAACTCAATTCGCTCGGCTCGGTCAATTTGTTGGATGCAGGTGTGGCGCGGGTAGGCGCAGTTGCCCTTTCCGATGATGGCAACGTATGGGTTTATGACGCGGGTACCAATAAATTGATGACACTGAATGACAAAAAAGCACAAGCCATATCAAGTGCCGTAGTGCCGTTTGCGGGTGCAACCCCTGCGCAGATGTTGTTTAAAAACAATACCCTCTATGTCAATATACCGACAAAGGGCATTTTTACATTTGACCGATTTGGTAAATACTTAAAATTATTAGATATTAAAAATGCAACACATTTTCAAGTATTTGATAATCAACTATTTTATACTAAAAACGGACAATGTTCTCGCTTCAATTTGCAGACCTTAAAAGCCACACCCATGACAATGCCCGAAGGCATTGTGGGTAATGAACCCTTACGTTTGGAAAAAAAATGGCTGTTTGTACAGAAAGGTAAAACGATAGTTATTCATCAAGAAGAATAAGATTTATCAATAACCGACCCGTGCCACCGCTTCGAAGTGGTAGCACGGGTTAATCAAACCAAATACTATGAAAGTGTACACTTTTTACTTATTATCATTACTTTCAATAGGTTGTTTTTCAGAAAAACCTATTTCAACACAAAAGCCTAAAAACAATGCGACCTACACTGTTGAGTATCTATTTGAACACGATGGTTGTAAGGTATATCGCTTCAGAGATGATGGGCATTATGTATATTTTACATCATGTAAAGGTGAAGCGATGACTGTGAAAAAAGATAGCTCAGGTGCAATTATAAAATCAATTAATTCAAGAAATTAAACTGGATTTATGAAAATTTTAAGCTACAACGTTAATGGTATTCGCTCTGCTATCAATAAAGGTCTTTTGGATTTTGTTGAAAAAGGTGGTTTCGATATAGTCTGTTTTCAAGAAACCAAAGCCATGCAAGAGCAGGTAGATACTGAGGGGTTCGACAAATTAGGCTATCACCACCACTGGTTTTCAGCAGAAAAAAAAGGATATAGTGGCGTGGCTACTTTTTCAAAAATAAAACCTGATAATGTATTGTCGGGTATGGGTCATACATTATATGACAGCGAAGGACGCATACTCCGCACCGACTTTGATGACTGGACGCTCTTGAATTGTTATTTTCCTTCTGGTACATCTGGCGATGAAAGGCAAGCCGTAAAGATGGAATTTTTGAAAGATATAAATACTTGGGTCGCTGAATTGCGCAAAGAACGCCCGAAACTCATCATTGTAGGCGACTACAATATCGCCCATACGGAGTTGGATATTCACAACCCCAAAGGCAATCAAAAAACCAGCGGCTTTTTGCCTGAAGAACGCGCTTGGATGACTGAATGGTTTGGCAATGGCTTTACCGATGCCTTTCGTGCGCAAAATCCTACTTTGCAGGAATATTCATGGTGGTCGGCTCGATTTAATTCAAGGGCTCAAAATAAGGGTTGGCGCATTGATTACCAATCAGTTACGAATAATATTGCGGATAAAATTACCTATTGTCGCCAATTGACGGACATCGTGCACAGCGACCACTGTCCTGTTTTGATGGAGATAAATCTATGAGCTTGATTTCTTCGTACATAGTAACGAATGAATAAAAATTTGGGCAAAATGTACCGTCGAATTTATTCGATGGACTGCGTAAATAATTGATTATCAACGCCTCCGTCGAATAAATTCGACGGTACATTTTTGACAATCGTTTGTTACTTATAATATTACTATGCAATCACAATTTTCAACCTATTTCAGTTTGGGTTTAGAGCATATCGCCGACCCCAAAGCCTACGACCATATTGTGTTTATCATCGCTTTGTGCGCGATATATCGCTTGACAGAATGGCGCAAAGTAGCGATATTGGTCACGGCTTTTACTATTGGGCATAGTGTTACTTTAGCGTTGGCGGCAATGAAAATCGTCACGCCCAATTATGATATTATCGAAAAATTAATACCCATTACGATTGCCATTACAGCCTTGTATAATGTCTTGAAAAAAAGCGAAAATGAAGTCGAAAATGGCATTTTTGTTAAAAATGTGCACGTAAATTATCTATTTGCACTTGTTTTTGGCTTGATACACGGCTTGGGTTTTTCCAATTTTTTTAGAGAATTATTGGGGCAAGAGGCAGATGTATTGCAACCTTTATTAGCCTTCAATGTAGGCATCGAAGCGGGTCAATTATTAATCGTCAGTTGCATATTAGTCGCTTCGTATTTAGCGTTTAACGTATTTAAAATATCTCAACAATCATGGACGCAGTTCATCTCGGGAGCCGCTTTTGGCATAGCCGTCACCTTATTATTGTAGCTGTTATATCGGTTTTGGCTTTTGGTTTTACGGCTAAAAATGCTTTTCATGCTTTTCATATTTCTAAGACGGATATGACGCACAATGTGAAAGATAAATCGCTACAAATCACGATGCACATTTTCATTGATGATTTAGAATTGGCGTTGGAAAAACAAGGGCATAAAAAATTGTTTGTAGGTACAGAACGAGAAGCTACTGGCGTTAATGGCTTGATTACTCAATATTTACAAAATAATTTTTCTATAAAAATTAATGATAAGTCCATCCCTTTCGTGTGGATTGGCAAGGAAACAGCTTCGGATAAACAGGCGATTTGGGTGTATTTAGAGGTTAAAAACGTAAAAAGTATCAGTCAAATTTTTGTAGAAAATAAAATATTGACCGAAACATTCAGCGACCAAAAGAATATTGTACAAGTTAATATTCCCTCAAAAAAACAAGGCTATTTTTTATTGGATAAAGCGAAGGTTAGCGATACGGCGCGTTTTTAAAACAAAAAATCCTTCAAGTTTTACAACTTAAAGGATTTTCGTCTATGGACACTTTAACGCTTTGTCAATTGATTGGAACTGAGAAAGGTATATCTTGTTCATAGGGATTACAACATATTGCCTTCTCTTTAATTGACTTATTAGCGATTGTCCATGGGAGTATATAAGTGTTATTTATTTTGTAGTTGTATAACTAACTAAAATAAAGGACAAAATTAAGATTTTATTAACATATCAACAATACCGTAATTTTGGTATTTTGGACATATTTTTTTTTAGAAAATCTATAGTCCCTCAACTTTCATTATTTTCTTACTTCAAATTGTGCTATACCAACGCCGACACGTCCCGTTTTTGAACGTCCTTCGGCAACAACCTGCACGCTCGTTGCGGCATCTGTTACCCAAAAGCTAACTGTGGCTTTACCATTGGCATCCGTTTTTACCATTGGTTGCCAATGCAAAGTAGCGCGATAATCGGCAAACTCGTGTTCCGCTACTCTGATATTGTATTTGGGTGCATAAAATTCAGTTGGCGTATTATAGCCCATATATTTTTTAGTGATAATACCAACAGCTTCTTCATCACCATAATCGTAGTTTGAGTTGCCACGCCTTGTCAAAATTGAGATAGCTGCATCACCACCACCCGAAACCAAAGCTGTAGCTTCAGCACCCCGCAGTACGTCAATTGCTTCAATATCGCAAGGGTTTAAGACATCAATAAAGGACTTATCCGTTGTGATACCATCTACTAAAAACGTTACATTGCTGCTGCCTCTAATACTAATAGTGGTTGTCATATCATCTGGGCTAAAACTGGTACGTACATTCGGCACATTAAATTCGATGGCGTTATATATAGTCGTATAGCGCGTACAATTATCGCCTGCCATATCAATAGATTTACTGGGTGTGCCATATAGAGCGCGGCGGCTATCTTCGGGTTTTTTACGTTTAGCTGTTATCTCCACTTCTTTGAGCATTTGCTCTTTATTCAATTTCAATTTGCGCTCAAAAGCTATTCTATCCCCTGTTTTTTTCAAAAAATCAGATAAGGCAGTAGCATCAAAATCTAAAATTTTGTACATAGATGGGTTTGCTTGTGTGGATACCCCCCCCTCAGTATTTAGGCGAATATTAAGGTTGCGCCCTCCTTTTTCCTTGACGGCTTGTATCAATATCCTTGCAGAATCTTGGATATTCAGATTTGGAAAAACAAAATTACCGAGGCTATCAGCCGTTGCCATTGCTAAAAAAGCATCTTTACTATCCATACTCTTTACCATCAACGTAATACCTACATTTTTAGAAATTTTGCCATTGGGTTTTGACACTTGCCCTTTTATGGTCAAGCCTTGCTCTATGGGGTGCTTAAAGGTTGGGTATTTTTCTGCAAGTACATTCGTCCAATCAAAACGCCGCCAGCCTTGTGTCATCATCAATATATCAAGTGCACGAAGGGATTTGGTGTCCGTTTTTTTGAAATAAGAAGCGGGTTCTTCGATATATCCTTTGAGGTCGGAAGTCATCAACAAATGGGTATATATATTTTGTTCATTACCTACCGAAACGACTTGACTGGCATCAGTAGCAGAAAGAGAGAATGCCCCTTGCACAGGTTTTCCGAGTGTATCGGTTGCCTCAATCGTAAGTGTTACTTTTTCTCTTATATTATAATTGGATTTATCTGCTGTCACTTTCAAATTGATTTGCTTATTCTGTTGGGCAAAAATCAGCCTTTCGCACAAGGGCTTGCCCTCGGGGTCGAAAAGGGTGAGATGTACAATACCATCATCGGGAATACCTGTGCGCGGAATGCGGATAATAGATGTTTTTTTAGCTTCTGATATGGCACTACCAAAACAAAAACGTCCACGCTGATGCCCCAATAGGGTCACGTTTTTTGCAGTGGCAGCTTCTTTGGGCGTATTGTTTATCACAATCACCCTTACAAAATCTTTATTAGAAACATTATCTACTGCTAAAATATATCCCACAGCTTGGGCGTGCGGTAGCGCAATAGTTGCCATTTTCGCATCAGATACAGCCGTTTTGAGTTTAGCGGTATATATTTTACCAGCTTTGGGGATAAAATTGACCATACCCATGCCCAAATTTTCAGACTTGAACGCGCAGACCATGCCTGTATCGTTTTCCATTATTGTACCTTCAACGTCAATGCCGTGTCCTGCCATATTAACAGCTTTGAACGCCAAGCGGCAGTCCACATCATTGACCAGATACCCGCCTTCGGGAAAAAACTGCATATCAGCGACTTTTGCCAATTGCTCATATTCGGCATCGGTGGCTTTGCCGGGTTTGCTTTGCCATACTTTAATATCGCGTTTGAAAAAATAGCTATCGTCGTAGTTGCGCATATAACTTGTGAACGCACGGACTTGATATGTGCCTTGCGGTAAATTATCAGGCAAAACGAAAGACCCCTGCGTCATACCACTTTGACATTTCAGCGTTAGGCTTTGAAGCACTTTACCTACTGAGGGGTCAATCAAATCCACGTAAAGGACGGTGCTTACCGAATCAATGCCATGATTGATGGCATCAAACAGATACCCCGCATACCAAATGGTTTCTCCTGCCATATAATACGGCTTATCGAAATGGAGATATACCTTTTCCTGAGGCGTTTTAAGAGAATACTGCTCCAATTTGGTGACAATTTTTTGGAGCGTATCGTTATTGTTGTTTGTGAAATAAGCGGTAAGGCTTAGTAATAGGATAGCCGAAAGGGTATAGTGTTTGGTTGTTTTTTTT
>JAYVKQ010000877.1:0-5722 GCA_043768285.1 Saprospiraceae bacterium
AAAAAAAATGATAAAAATAACTTTTTCAACGTGTAACTGGAATTTTTAAAGTTTATCTTAATTAATATGGTGCAAATATAACTAAGAAACGACACAAGAATAAATTTATGAAGTAAAATTATGGAAACAAAAAGACGTTAAAATGGTTTTGAAAATCCTATTATTTGCAATACAATCTACGACAATTTGAGATTTATAGCTAAAATACACAATTACAATAGTTTTTTTTACCTTTGCACGCTTTTTAAAGACGGTACTCACAAGTAGGCTCTACTAAAATTTGTAACGCGATGGATTTACGTACACAAATCAACGTTGAAAAACTCCCCAAGCACGTTGCTATCATCATGGACGGCAATGGGCGTTGGGCAAAAGCTCAAGGCAAGAACCGCATTTGGGGGCATCGGGAAGGGGTACTAACCGTGCGCGAAATTACCGAAGCAGCAGCAGAGTTGGGGGTGCAATATCTCACACTTTATACGTTTTCAACGGAGAATTGGAACCGCCCTACATTTGAAGTGAATGCATTGATGAGCCTTTTAGTCGAAACCGTAAAAGCCGAAATTGAGACTTTAATGAAAAACAATATTCGTCTAAAAGCCATTGGCGATATTGAAAAACTGCCAACACCAACCTATAAAGCCCTGTTGGATGGCATTGAAAAAACGCGCAACAACACCCGAATGACCTTAGTTTTGGCACTCAACTACTCCGCGAAGTGGGAAATACTGAGGGGGGTGCAACGTTTGGCAGAAAAAGCAGTGCGCGGTCAAATTAAGCCCAGTGAGATTGACGAAGCCAATTTTGAAGCTGAACTAACGACTTTCGGTATGCCCGACCCCGAGTTGATGATACGCACCAGTGGCGAAACCCGTATTTCAAATTTTCTTCTATGGCAATTGGCATATGCAGAGTTTTATTTTACTACCACCTATTGGCCCGATTTCAAAAAGAAAGATTTTTATCAAGCCATATTGAGTTATCAAGATAGAGAACGCCGATTTGGTATGACAGGCGACCAAGTTAAATAAATTTTAGAACCAAACGACACGAATTGCCCTGTTCCTTCGTTTAGATGCTGTTCACCATTTTTTACAAAAAAAGAGTAATCTTCGGACACGATAAGCCGAATACGTCAATAAGCGATACTTTTATTTTTTCAATTTATTGATAATCATTGTATTGCAAGTCGTACATCGTACATCTATTTTCGTACATCCGCTTATGTTTTTATTCAATTTTAGACTTTACAATGAAAAAAGCCCTTGTTTATTTTTTTAGTATAGGTATTCTTATACTATGTAATACTTTGAACGCTCAAGTTCTGAAAGATACATTGCCCGTTTTTGAATATGGTCAACAAAAAGACTATGAGATTGGCGGCATTCGCGTATCAGGTACGCAGTTTACCGAACCCGCCGCCATTATTGGCGTTTCGGGCTTGCAAGTCGGAAAAAAAATAAAATTTCCGGGTCCAGATATACCCAAAGCAATGAAAGCCCTATGGAAATTGCGCTTGTTTGATAATGTCGAAATTATTAAAGAAAAAATAGTAGGCGATATTATCTCCTTCGAAATTCGTATCAAAGAGCGTCCACACTTGACTACTTTCAGCTACAAAGGCGCAAAAAAAAGTCACCACGATGACTTAAATGCTATCGTTACCCGTTTTATTCCAAAAGGGACAGTCGTAACAGAAAGTAACAAAAGCAACGCTATTGTTGGTATTGAAAAATATTATCGTGAAAAAGGTTTTTTAGACGTGCTAACGACAGCCACCGAAGAAAAAGACGACAAACGTGCCAATGGCGTTAAGCTCGTTTTTGATGTCAGCCGAAATGAGCGTATCAAAATTCAAAATATCACTTTTGAAGGTAACGTTAACGCGACACCACGCAAATTGCGGAAGCAAATGGAGAAAACGCACCGCAAGTTGAAGATATTTTCTTCGTCAAAATTGATTAGAGACGAATATGAAAACGATAAAAAGAGCATATTAAAGTTTTATTCTAATATCGGTTATCGTGATGCTAAAATTGTAACGGATAGTGTATGGCGCGAGAAAGACGGTGATTTGTTAATACACATGAAAATTGATGAAGGTCGCCGCTACTATTTCCGCAATATCGCTTGGAAAGGTAATTCTATATACGAATCAAAAATACTTTCGCAAGTATTGGGTATCCAAAAAGGGGACGTTTATAATGCTGAATTATTAGAACAACGCTTGCGTTTTAGCCAAAACAGTGCAGACGTTTCTACGCTCTATATGGACAACGGTTATTTATTCTTCAACGTTGACCCCGTGGAGGTATCCATCGAAAACGATTCGATTGACCTCGAAATGCGCATATATGAAGGACCCCAAGCGACTATTGATCGCGTAACTATCAAAGGCAATGACCGCACAAGCGAACACGTTATCCGCCGCGAGTTGATGACTTTGCCGGGCGAAAAATTCAGCCGTTCAGATATCATCCAATCGCAACGCCGTATTGTTGCATTAGGCTATTTCAACCAAGAGAATTTAGGCATCAATACCCCCGTAAATCCGCAACGTGGTACAGTGGATATTGAATATAAAGTAGAAGAACGCCCTTCTGACCAATTGGAATTATCGGCAGGTTGGGGTGGTTTTGGTGTGGTGGGTACTTTAGGCGTTTCGTTCAACAACTTCTCGATGCGAAATATCTTCAACAGAAGCGCGTGGAGCCCACTCCCGCAAGGCGACGGTCAAAGATTATCCATCCGTGCGCAATCGAATGGTAAATTTTTCCAATCCTATAATGCCTCATTTACAGAACCTTGGCTGGGTGGTAAGTCAGCTCAATCTTTTACAACGAGTGGGGCATATTCAAAATACTCCAGTTTTACAGACTTAAATAGCTATTTCAGCATTTTACAAGCCTCTGTCAATTTAGGTCGCCAATTAAAAAAACCTGACAACTTTTTTGTCTCTTCTTGGGCATTAGAATATCAACGGTATTCGGTCTTAGATTACCCGCAGTTGGGCATTGCTAACGGCAAATATAACAATATTAATGTTAGTCATACACTATCGCGTACATCATTAGATGGAACCATGTTCCCTAAAAGTGGCTCTCGCATAGCTTTGATAACATCATTCACGCCGCCATACTCTTTATTTAATAAAAAACGCTACGTGGATCAACCCGACGAAGTTAAATATAAATGGATTGAGTATTACAAATGGCGTTTCAATGCGGAGTGGTACACACCTGTTATTGGCAAATTTGTCTTGAAAACAGATGCTAAATTGGGTTCATTAGGTTTTTATAATAAATATGTCGGTTATGCACCTTTCGGACGCTTCCAATTGGGGGGTGATGGTCTCGCCAATCGTCAAATTGGTTTGACAGGTAGCGAGATATTGGCACTTCGGGGCTACGAAACGTCTGATTTGCCAGCCAATGGCGTACAAGCGGGCGGCTCATTCAATGGTTTAGGTGGTGGTGGTACGAGCTTCGTTAAATATACAATGGAGTTGCGTTATCCTATTTCTACCAATCCATCATCAACTATTTATGCGCACTTATTCGCGCAAGGTGGCAATGTTTGGTCCAAATTCTCGGATTTCCGCCCATTTGATTTACGCCGTTCATTCGGTGGTGGTCTGCGTGTCTTCTTGCCAATGTTTGGTACACTTGGTTTCGACTATGGTATTGGCTTCGACAAACCGGGTAAGAATAGTTCAAAACTATTTGATTATGGTCGCTTTGGTATCATCTTAGGTTTTGAACCTGATTAATACTGAAGGGTACGATAAAAAAGAGAGGCTGTTTCGTTTGAAACAGCCTCTCTTTTTTTATCAAAACCTCGGACGATACACTTTTTTCTGTTCAACAGGCTTTTGCAACTGAGGGGGTAGCGTGTTGAGGATAGATGAGCGCAATACCTCAACCAGTCGTTTTTTGATAAAAGTCCGATGCGTTACCATACTCACTTCTCGCACTGGGGCGGGTTTTTCAAAAAATCGGACATATTGCATTTGCCCTTCGTCCATATCAAGAATAGCTAATTCGGGTAATATAGTCATACCAACATTATGGTGGATAATGCTTTTTAGCGTCTCAATACTGCCAGCCTCATACGCCACATTGCTTATCATACTTGTTGCTTTTTTCAGTTCGCACAAATTGATGATTTGGGTACGCATACAATGCCCTTCTTCCAACAAAATCAAGCGTGACGGGTCAATATCAGTAGGTAAAAGGTTTTTTTTTTCTAAAATAGGCTCTTTGGGTGCAGCATAAACAACAAATTCTTCATAAAAAATTGGATTTTCAAGTAAGTCTTTATCATCAAGTGGCGTTGCCATGATGCCCACATCTAAGCCATCATTTTTGAGTTGTTCGATGATTTTACCCGTTGTAAGTTCAACGATAGACAAACTAAATGTAGGGTTTTTTTCAGAAAATTCTCTAATAAAAAGGGGCGTAAGGTAAGGCGCAATAGTGGGAATAATGCCTAAGCGCAGTGTACCCGTTAAGGTTTCTTTTTGTTCTGCAATGGTATCGCGCAATTTTATGGTTTCGCGCAAGATGAGTTGGGCTTGCTCAATCACGAGTTTACCAATTTCGGTTGTGATAACGGGTTGCTTACTGCGGTCAAAAATTTTAATATCCAATTCTTCTTCCAACTTTTGTATCATCATACTCAAAGTCGGTTGCGTCACAAAGCAATGCTCGGCGGCAGTAATGAAATGCCGATATTTATCAACCGCAACGATATATTCCATCTGTTGTAAAGTCATATCAATAGATTTTATTGATACAAAGATAGAAAATATCACTTTGCTTGATAATGATTTAAGCCTTATATTTGTTCCTATTAGGGTTTTTCCTTAATTTTAGAACTTTTATGGGACAATGTTAGGGTTTATTCTGTCAAAAGATAAACTCTTTTTTTTGCGTAAATACTGAGGGCTATCACAAATCCCAAAAAGAGCGCGGATTAGGATTGAAAAAACGCTTGATTTTTTCTCTCAAAACAAGGCATTGTAGGAATAGGTCTTGCACGAGACCAATAAGCTGAAATTTAATTTCTGTTCTCATAACTATTTGATTTTAAGCGTCTAATATATTTTCGTTCATATAACTATCTACTGTTTCTGGTTGAATATTGTGGTATGCTTTGTAGGTGATAACGTAATAATGAATACCTAAAACGATGGGTGATACTACGCCGATAATTGAAAACAAATAATCGAGTACGATATTACTTTCAAAATAGCTATAGTCAGATGATTTGAGCAGATAAGCACTGAATATAGCTGCGAAATAGGCGGTAACGGCTCCCACATACCGTAATCTCTTTTTATCATTATTGATTATCCCAAAATATAAACCACTCAAAACTTGCCACGCGCCAAAAGGAATGGCAAATAAAGCTGCAAAATAAATACCTACTATCGAAATACAACAGGCTATCATAAGGGCACCTACGATGGTTTGAAGCCAATAATCTGCGCGTAATAAAGAATTCTTAGTTTCCATGTGTCGTGATTTTTAAAGTGATACACAAATATACAACAAGTTTCTGAACTTTCAAAATTAATTGAAAGTTAAAGTATATTGAAAAGTCGTTTTTTTTATTTAAGAACAGGTTGCGTAATTAACTATATGGTTATCAACGTTTTATGAAATATGCGAAACACGATTTTAGAATATTTTTTGCATCTAAAAGCCTAATAATCAATAAC
>JAYVKQ010000878.1:0-4331 GCA_043768285.1 Saprospiraceae bacterium
CGCGGGGGCAGTCGTGCGCATACGAGGGACGGGTACGCTGAACAATGCTAACCCTTTTTATGTCTTAGACGGTATGCTGTTGGATAATATTGATTTCCTCAATCCCAACGATATTGAAAGCATTGAGGTATTAAAAGACGCTTCGGCTACTGCGATATACGGCTCGCGGGGGGCAAATGGCGTTATCATTATTACGACCAAACGCGGCTCTGCCAAAAAAGCAACTATTGGATTTGCCGCTTATTATGGCACGCAAGAATTGGGTAAAAAAATTGCCCTCGCCAATGGTACAGAATATGCCCAACTCCGCAATCAAGCCGCTAAGAATGTGAACACGCCCTTACCCTACGCCAATCCTGAAACCTTTGGCGCGGGTACGGACTGGCAAAATGAGATATTCCGCACCGCCCCTATCCAAAATGCCAATATCTCGGCTCGCGGTGGCAGCGATATGATGACATACAGCATCAGTGGCGACTATATGAAACAAGAGGGCATTTTAAAAAATGGCGATTTTGAACGTCTATCGCTGCGTATCAATAATGACTATAAACTCAATCGTTTTATCAAAATTGGGCATAATTTGTCCCTAATCAATGAAAAATTCAACGCTGCACCTGGCACTATATACAATGCGTATTATGCACCGCCGACTATTGCGCCGATAGATAGCGCGGGTAAATTTGGCAATACAACCTCCGATGCCTCCGTTGCCAACCCAACAGCGCAGATATATTATGAGCGATATAACAGTGGTCGTGGTTTCCGCACGGTCGGTAATGTGTATATTGACGTTACGCCATTTGCGGGTTTGACGGTGCGTTCCAATTTCGGTTTAGAATTAAATAATTCAGAAAGCAAGCGTTTTTTACCCGTTTTTAGAGTGACGGATATTCATCAAAATCAAGTGAATTTTGTAGAAGCACGGCGTTCAAAATCGCAAAATCGCTTGTGGGAAAATACAGTGACATATGATAAAACATTTGGCGTACACCATATTACAGCGTTAGCGGGTATCACAGCACAACTCTTTAACGACGCTTTTTTGAGTGGTCGTGCTACGGATTTGCCTAACGATGTGAACAATATAGATGCCGATATCGAGTCGCTTCTATACCTTCGGGCGGGTTCAAAAGGATTTAGTGCAACCGATGAAGCAAGCCAATGGCGTTTATATTCTAACCTATTTAGACTTAATTATGCTTTGAAAGATAAATATCTTTTGACCGCCTCGGTGCGCCGCGACGGGTCTTCCAAATTTGGTAAAAATAGGCGATATGGCATATTCCCTTCCGTGGCGGCAGGTTGGCGCGTGAATGAGGAGGCTTTTATGAAAAATATCAGCATGATTTCTAACCTAAAACTGAGGGGTAGCTATGGTGTGATTGGCAATGAAAAAATCAGTGAAGATGCTAAAAGCCCACCCGTGACAGACCGCTTAGATGCCGTGTTTGGGCAAGATGAAAAGTTTTTCCCGGGGGCATCTATCACGCGCTTATCTAATCCAGATTTGCATTGGGAAGAGACCCGACAAGCGGATATTGGTGTAGAAATTGGGCTTTTGAATAATAGATTTAACGCGGAAATAGATTGGTATAGCCGCGAAACATACGATATTTTGGCAGAATTGCCCATTCCTGCCTTTATTGGTGCAGCAGCACCGCCTATTGTGAATGCTGCCAAAGTGCAGAATACAGGCTTCGATATTAACGTGCGTTGGCAAGACCGCGTGCAACAAAATTTTGGTTATAACATTGGGTTTATCGTCTCCACCGTCCACAACGAAGTTTTGACTTTGGGTGAAGGTAAGAGTGAAATATTTGGTGGTGGCGTAGGTGAAGGCGGCAAATTGGGTTCTCGTACCGTAGTGGGTTTACCGATTGGGGCGTATTATGGTTATAAAGTGGCAGGCGTTTATCAAAATGCCGAACAAGTGAACAGTTTGCCCAAACGCACCAACGAAACGCCTTTGAAAGACGTTTTTCCCGGCGATTTAATCTATGCGGATTTAGATAATGATGGCGTAATTACGACCCAAGATAGAACCTATTTGGGCAGCCCGATACCAAAATTAATTTTTTCGGGCAATATTGGTTTTGACTTTATGGGTCTTGATATGTCCGTTCAAATCAATGGTGTGCGGGGCAATAAAGTGATGAACGCCAAGCGCATTGCCCGTTTTTCGACAGGTAATTTTGAAAAAACATTCCTGCAAGGTTGGAATGGCGAAGGCACATCCAATTTTGAGCCGCGTGTCACGATTGGTGGGCGCAATTACGAAGTATCCGAGCGTTTTCTGGAAGATGGGTCATTTACGTCTATCCGCAATGCGCAAGTGGGCTATACCCTACCCGCCGCTATTGGTCAAAAATTGAAGTTGCAAAACCTCCGTATATATGCTGCGGCGACCAATTTGAAAATGTGGACGAAATACAGTGGCTATACACCCGAAATTGTGAACGGTGGGTTAGATGTTTTTTCCGTAGGTATAGATAGAGGCGTGTATCCTGTAGCGAAGACGGTTAATTTTGGGATAAATGCTACTTTTTAGAGTGAAATACTAAAAATAAAGCTGTCATTGCGAGCGAAGCGAAGCAATCTGTGGCACTTCTCGAAAAGATTATACGTTTTGGTATTTCGGGTAGTGCGACAGATTGCTTCGCTTCGCTCGCAATGACAGTTTTATTGTTACAAGAAACCCTCCATAGATTGTAAATACTGAGGGGTATCGTTTATACATTCGCCTTATTCGTGTTGAATTATCTAATTTGAAAATTCTTTTAAAAATGAAAAATATTAATTCTAAAATATTGAAAATCAGCGTTTTAACGACGCTCTTATTGGTTGGCTGCAAAGACAGTTTCTTAGACCTTAAACCACAAGGGCGGCAAACGACTGATAATTTTTTCCTCACCCCAGACCATGCCATTGCTGCCACCAATGCGGTTTATAATGTGATGCGCAACTGGGAAGTATCGGTATTTTCGTATATCGGCTGCACAGATATAATGTCCGATGATGCCGACAAAGGCAGCGAACCCAATGACGCTACTTTTTTGTTAGAAATAGACAACTTCACGTTTGACGCTGGAAATGTTGCGCCCAAAACATTGTGGACGGGTTATTACAAATCCATATTTAGGGCAAATGTTGCGCTTGAACGCATACCCGACATAAAAATGGATGAAACCTTAAAAAAGCGTTTATTGGCAGAAAGCACCTTTTTGCGCGCTTATTTTTATTTCAATTTAGTACGCTGGTTTGGCGATATTCCATTGATTACCAAGCCTTTAACGCAAAGTGACTTTAAGCAAACACGTGCAAAAACGACTGAAGTATATACCCAAATAATTGCCGATTTGAAAGCAGCGATTGATAATTTGCCTGAAAAATCGAAATATGCATCTGATGATTTGGGGCGCGTAACGAAAGGCGCAGCAAGGGGACTTTTAGCAAAAGTCTATTTAACGACAAAGGACTATACCAATGCTGAAAAATACGCCCTCGACCTTATCAACGCCAATGAATATGCCCTCATTGCCGACTATGGCAAAATATTCACCCGCGAAGGGGAAAACGGGTCTGAAAGTGTTTTTGAAATACAAGCGACTTCAAAAGAGGAACGGGTGACATTTAGTGCAGATTATGATGGTGGTTCGCAGTATAATGAAGTGCAGGGTGTGCGTGGTTCACCCAATTTAGGTTGGGGTTTTAATCGCCCTTCCGATGTGTTTATTACTGAGTTTGAAGCTGGTGACCCGCGTAGAGAAGCCACTATATTATATGAGGGTGAAGTATTGCCCGATGGTTCGGCTATAGTAGAGAAAAATCCAAAAGTATTCAACGCCCGCTACAATCAAAAGGCATGGATACCCAAAGGCACAGGTTTTAACTACAATGGTGCGGGCAATATCCGCATTTTGCGCTATGCCGATGTGTTGTTGATAGCCGCCGAAGCCATGAATGAAAACGGCAAAACTGCCCAAGCCCTCGTGCATCTAAACGCTGTCCGCAAAAGGGCGCGGGGCAAATCCACCACCGTCCTAACCGATGTCACGGAAACCAATAAGGACAAACTAAGAGAAGCCATTTGGCATGAAAGGCGCGTAGAATTGGGCATGGAGCAACACCGTTGGTTTGAACTCGTTCGCACAGGACAAACCGAAGCCGCCCTAACCAAACACGGCAAGCGTTTTGTCAAAAACAAGCATGAGCTATTGCCGATACCACAAACGGAAATTGATTTGAGTAGTGGGTCTTTGTCGCAGAATGTGGGGTATTGATACCCCCTCAGTATTTTTTATGTTAAAAAAGCTGTCATTGCGAGCGCA
>JAYVKQ010000879.1:0-7142 GCA_043768285.1 Saprospiraceae bacterium
TGTCGAATTTATTCGACACAGTGCGCCATGTGTCGAATAAATTCGACACTACATAAGACTTTCAATGACCATAATTTTAGAACTAATCAACCCTGCCCAGAGGGGGTAAATAGTTAAAGAACAAAAACATTTAACAATATGAAAAAGAACATTTTTTTAAAAATAACTATGGTTATCACTCTTTGCAGTATCATCATTTTCTCAGCTTGCAAAAAAGAAGCTGTTGATGAACAAGAAAATTTAAACGTGTTGAAATTAAAAATCGGCAGCACGACCTATACATGGTCGGATATTGACGGGGCAGGCGGGGCAGCACCCAAAATTGATAGCATCAAACTAACGCCTAACGGTAGTTTTGCAGTGGATGTGACTATTCAAGATGGGTCAGCTAATCCCGTCAAAGATTTTACGCCAGAGATTATTGCGGAAAAAGATGCCCACCTTTTTATATACAAGGTAACAGGCGCAACTGTAATAGTTTCTGACCTATCGAAAGACACAAAAGGGAAGGATTTTGGACAAACGGCTACGTTGAAAACGGGGACAGCCAGTAGTGGTACTTTACAAATTCTTTTGAAACACAATGCAGATAAAGCCGCGAGTGACCCATCTAAAACGGGTGAGACGGATTTGGATATTGTGTTTCCTGTGGTCATAAAATAAGGAATTTTAACACACGAATTACCCGAATTAAAAGGCGAATTTCCCTAATTCAGATGTGATAATTTGTGTTATTCGTATTTTAATTCGGGGTATTCGTGTGTAAAAATCCTAAGTTTTAAAATAAAAAAAGCAGCGATGCGCCTATCTCTTTTGATAGTTCACCGCCGCCATCCTTTAACACAAAACTATGTAAGCAAATGATTTCCAATATATTAGGAGATTAAAGATTGTGAGATTGGAGATTTATTTAGTCTCTTAATCACAATTGGCTTAATCTCAATTCTCTTTAATGCGTGCCTTTATCGGTTGCTTCAGTATATACTTTACCTGAGCTACTGCCGCTTTTAAGTATGCGGACTTCAGTACGGCGGTTGTTTGAGTGTTCCTGTTCGGAGCAACTTGTACCATCAGCACAATAGTTGAGCAAACGATTTTCGCCATACCCGACAGCTTTTACGCGTTGAGCTTCAATACCTCTGATGAAAAGATATTGAGCAGCATTGTTGGCGCGGTTTTGCGATAAATCTTTATTGAAACTGTTCGAACCACGACTATCGGTATGCGAAGATAGTTCAATCTCCATGTCTGGATACTTGAGCATCATAGCTGCCACAGCATCTAAATCCTTGTGTGCATCAGGTCGAATGGAGGCATCATTAAAATTGTAATAAATATTTTTCAATCTAAAAATTGTCCCTTCAACGATGCGTGGTTCGGCATTTGCCAAATCGTTATCTGATATATTGATTTTCAATTCAATAGGGCGGTCAAATGCTTGCCATTTATCGCAATCCATACCCGTTGTTGATACGGTTTCCCATTGAGAGGTAATACCCATCAAAGTTGCGGACATTTTATAGTTGCTATTACACTGCATACAGCCCGAAAATTTGCCATCTTCATCTGCTTTAATTGTTTGCAATTCGCCTTTGGCGTTTACAATACTGACTATTGCCTTTGGGATAGGTTTGCCATCATCGGCTTTGACCACCACGCCCGAATAATGTATGCATGGGTCGGCTTGGTCTAAAAGTATAATAATAGGATTGCGTATATCCCCATTTTTGTATATAATTTGTTGCTTGTTGTAGCTCGTTTTCGTCCCTTCAATGACATAATTGCCGCTGCGTATTATTTTTAATTGCAAGCGACCTTCGCTATCAGTTAGTTTTGAGGTACTTTTGTTTTCTAACGTTTGTAGCGTGATAGTCCCATCGGGGTTAAGTAATGGGGTATTTTTAATTTTCATATCTGTAATGATTTCCGAAAGCGACATATCGTCCATATTCGCAAAATTAATAGTGGCTTCGGGTATCGGTTTGCCCGTTTTTCTATCAATCACCACCAAATCTAAAAGGCGATGGCGACTGTTAGCGCGGTTACAGTCCGACAGTTCTTCGCTCTCAAAAGATTCCATCAATCGTCCATTGGTAATAGAGAACGAATATATATCATCTTCGCCTTGCCCACCATTACGGCTTGAGGCGAAGTAGCCATTTTTCATATCTACATCTACAATGAGACCAAAATCATCTTTATCGGTATTGAATTGCAATCCTAAAGATTTAGGGACTTCAAACCCGCCCAATGTACTGGGTTTTGTATAAAACAAATCCAAACCGCCGCGTCCGCCCAAGCCATCGCTTGAATAAAACAAAGTGCCATCGGGGTGAACGAATGGGAAAACATCATTTTTAGTCGTATTGATTTTAGGTCCTAAATTCGTAGGCTTGCCCCACGTATCGCCCATGCGTTCGCACACATATATGTCCATGCCACCGTAGCCGCCTGCGCGATTGGAAGTGAAATATAACCTATCACCGTCCACCGATACTGAGGGGTGTGCTGCGTCGCTTTCATTTTCATTAAATGGCAACTCAGTGGCTTCACTCCATTTGCCGCCTTCTTTTCGAGCCATATATATCTTCAATCGAGCAATCCCTTTGGTATAATTGGCTTTTTTGCCGTTGTTGTTGTTACGCGTAAAAAACACTGTTTCACCCGTTTTGTCGAAGGTCAAAGGTCCTTCATGAAACAGACTGACCAATTCGTTGGCGAAGGCTTCGGGTTTCATCAATTTGCCATCCGTGCCGCGTTTCGCGCGAAAAATGGACATGGTTTTACGTCCAATCTGTTCGTCATATACTTTTTCTTTGCCATTGACCATTTGGCTCGATACATAGACGATACCGTCTTCATAAAAGGCGGGACTAAAATCAAGCAAAGCGGTATTGACCGTTTTTTCATTCTGAATATGAATTTCTTTTTGTTTATCGTCCTGTCCATGCACAATTGCTATTGTGGATAGAGCAAGTACTACTGCGAAAGACATTTTTACGTTTTTCATGTCACTTGTCTGAATTTAAAATGAGAAATCATTGTGCGCAACGTAAGTTGTGGTAAAAATTGTCTATCAATGGGCAGAATACTGAGGGGGTATCCATTTTTATCTAAAAGAAAAAACGCGGATTACTCAATACATTTTTATTATCTACTCCCTTTTTGCCTACTGCCTTTTTATGGTTACCAAATATATCGTATCGCAAAAGGGCTTCAAAACTGCCGACTGTATAGTTACCAATTTTCGACAGAGTATAATCATAGGCAAAACCAACACCCAGATTGTCAGTGGCTTGAAAAAAAGCTAAGAAGTCAATACTATCGCCGCCTGTTTCGCCAAAGCGATAGGACGCACCAGCTGAGAATTTGCGTTTAAAGACCGCACTAAGGTTCATGTCTACACTGAACGGTGCATTTTTGATGTATTTTACTAAAACTGCTGGCTTCAAATGAATATCAGAAGCTACTTTTATAAAGCCACCCGCCATGAGGTATAAATGGTTTTGCTCCTTCGCAAATTCCTCTGTGCTGCGACTTTTATTCAAACCAATATCGTTTTTGTACATATTAGGTATAGATATGCCGAAATAATATTCCTTGTAATCCACATATAAGCCCATGCCTAAATTGCCATATAGAACAGACGGTGCGCCATCCGCTTTGATGGCTTGGTCTTGGCGTTCTTGCACATAAATATCAGGGCTATTGACATCAAACGTGTAACGTCTAACTGCTCCGTTCAAACCGACCCGAATAGAAGCATCTTCAGAGTGAATAATATCATAAGACAAAGCACCATTCGCAAATTGATTTTTGATAATCCCCGTTTGTTGGTTGGCAACTACTAAGCCACCGCCTAAGCGTTCGCTAAATAAGCTACCATCAAGAGATATCAAAAAAGATTGGGGTCTTCCAGCAAAACCTGCCCATTGATTGCGATACAAGGCTGTTACAGATGGTACACGCCTTGCGCCTGAAAACCCAGGATTTAAGAGCAGTTTGTTATACATAAACTGCGTATAGTGGTTCTCCTGTTGTGCGAAAAGAGCAACAGTTTGTAGGCACAAAATGCCTAAAAGTAATAATTGTATTTTTTTATTTTTCATAGTTTTCTCAGTTATTTTTTTTAGAAATTACTGCTTAAAGCCATATGTACCGTTTTAAATTAATTAACGGTACATAAGCCTTCTGTGTAATTATTTTTGTGTTTAAATTGTCGTTTTTAGAAGCTCACGGGATTTTTTTTAGTTGATAGTTGATAGTTGATAGTTGATAGTTGATAGTTGATAGTTGATAATAAATTGATTACCAATATTTTACAACTATCAACTATCAACTATAATCTAACGCATTATAGTAACAAAATTTTTAATTGGTTCGGTGTTGGGTTCTTTTGTGAATATATAATAGTATGTACCATCGGGTAAGCCAGTCGTGCGAAACGTGCCACCCCAATCGTTGCGGTAAGGTTTGGCTTGATACACCACGTTGCCCCATTGATTATAGATGGTTATTTCACTTTTGTTATCGGGTGAGTTAGCGTCTAAACCTTCAACTACCAAAACATCATTGACCCCGTCGCCGTTTGGTGTGATGATATTCGTCATTCTATCATCTACCCTTTCGTTAGAGAGTACATCAATATCCACTTTGGCAATGTCGCAGCTATTTGGGCATTGTTCGTAACACACTTCATAAATGAAATTCTCACGCCCTTTGAAGTCAGGTGCAGGGATATAATTAATATCACCATTGGGGCTAAAACTCAATGCACCCGTTTTTACGCTTGACCTAATACGCGCTCTGATGGGCGCATTGGGTAGTATTGTGTCATTTTTAACAATATTATTTTGTAAAATTGTTCCTCTCTGGATTTTATACACATCGGGTATTGCCTTTGGTTTATCTAACACTCGGACGTGTACGCTGTCTTGAAAAATGCAGCTGCCTGTATTCAAAATATAGGTATAAGTAGCCATATAATCGGGTGTTGCGCGCACAAAACGGATACTTTGCGTAGGCGAATTGAATCCATTAGTACCAACCCAACGGAAAGTAGCCCTATCGCTGCGTTTACCGATTAGGGTAAACTCTTGTCCTGTACATATCGTCACGCTATCTACATCAGGTGATATCAAATTGGCAGCCGACACGCGGACGGTTACATTACATTGCGACACTAAACCATTAGCCGTGCGGGCTTCAAATTTTAAAATGCTTGAACCGATAGCAAAAACAGAACCCGAAGGCAGTCCAGAAGTCTGAAATACTGAGGGGGTGCCACAATCACCCTTAACAGAAGGCGCGTCAAAATTTATTTTTACGCCATCGCAATTATCATTCAAGGATACTTTGCTTATAAAATCGTAGGTATTACTGATAATTTCGCCAAATGTAGAGACTTCAACTATAGACGGACACTTTAAGTTAGGATTATTTCTATCCGAGCAAGCAGTTACTAATATTGGTATCAAAGTCTTTGTACAGTTGCCATAACTGTCGCAAACTGTTAAGCAAACTGTGTCTTGACCAACATATTTTTTAAGAGGTGTATAGATAAAACAGACTTGATTGCCTTGTATAGACGGCTTTACAGACCCCTTTGAGGTATTGCAAGCCGTGACTTTAAATATATCATTTTTGTCAGGGTCTATAATATCAAAACAACTTGACAAAGTACTATCACTTTCTATGGATACGGGTTTAACAACTACCGTAGGCGCATCACTACGCGGTGAAACGGTAACAGGTATTCTCACTTTTTGACACAAAGACGGGCTATTATTGTCGCAAACGTCAATACATATCTCGTCTTGCCCTTCAAAATTAGCATTGGGTTTATAGGTTATACAGAGTTCCCTTGTTTCGTTATTGATTGTAAACGAGACAGTGCCGTTTTTAGGGTCGCCGCATGAAGTTGCTTTAAATGTATCGTAAATATTAGCATCATTTATCTTAAAACACGTTGTTAAGATACTGTCTTCAGCAACGATAACTGGATTTGTTGCAATGGTATGCACAGTATTTGAGGCACAAAATGTTTCTTTACAGGCTTGTAGATTGTTGAAAATCCCTCCTGCATTGACTACATGTAAGTTATAATCGCCTCCACCACTCAATTCTACTTCGTTCATACCCGTAATAGGAAATGTTTTGTCATCATGCCAAGTTATGGGAAAACAGCCCGAGAGCGTCAGTACATCAAACTCGATACAAGTAACCGGTATCCAAGTATTGTTTACCAACCTCGCGCCTTGATTAGTACCCGAATAAAAGGTATTGAGTGAGACGATACCCAATGTAGGGCCTTCCGAAGACCCATTAAGATTTTGAGGACCATAATTCAAATCACTCGCAGGGGCTATATTTGAAAAATTTTCTTGTTTGACAATCCGTGGATTGGTTATTTGCCGCGAATCGTATTCAAACCGATAATTGGCATCACCCATGCGAAATGTATGCGCATCGTCGTGTGCTTTTACTTGCACCTGAATGACTACCTTTTTGGCAGCACAATCCCATTTTTTGACGAAAAATTGAACGCCATATTGCCCATTTTGTGCTTTTAGAAAAAAGCATGATAGCATCGTTCCTGCGAACAATAAGAGGTATCGAAGTCGTTTCATGTTTATTTGTAATTCTTAGTTTATATGTCTATTGCGTCGTAAAAGCAAGAATGTATGTACGATATTGGATGTACGATGTACGATATGTTCCATCTATTGTAGGTGTCATTTTCGTGCATTGTATTTATCCTCTTTTTATCGCTACCCCCTCAGTATTTTTAGCTATTTTACGTGTTTTTTTTGTTTTTTCATTTTAAAATAAATTTCAATCATTTGACTATCAATTAGTTGCAAATATTGTACCTATTTTAGGTTAGTGGTATTTTTTTTAAAGGATTATTCATGATTATTGATGATTTAAATAAGTAACCGTTTTTTTCGTAGGCAAAAATAAGATTGTACCTACCAAATTTATATGGTAGCTTCCGATGCTTGAACAGTTACAAAATTAGATTGGGAAATATTTGACAATTGCGCACCGCCAAATAAATTGGAGGTGTAATTAATTCGTTGAAAAGAGGAGAATTGTAGTGTCGAACTCATTCGACACCTTGCGCAGTGTCGAATGAGATC
>JAYVKQ010000880.1:0-30536 GCA_043768285.1 Saprospiraceae bacterium
CCACTGACAAAATAGGAATTGTGGCGGTTGAGATAATTTTCAACTGCTTCTAAAAACCCTGCATTGAAAATTGGATAGTATTTCCTATCACCTACCATACGCTCTGGATAAGGTACAACGCCCACTGTGACATACTGTGGTCTTTCCACATCTTTATCACGGGTGTGCGGCAGACACTTGGCAATGGCAATTTTGGGGAATTTTTCTAAGGTCAAACGTTCATAATCCCACACCGTGATAGCGCGTTGCTTATGCCTTAGTCTTTCGCTGATGCGGCGATAGTAGGCGTTTCTATCACCGATTTCTGAATGTCGCCCGTCGAATGAAATAAAGGGTTGTGCTACTTTGGTAATATTACTATCCCGATACCGCAACTGGGCAATGGTCTTGGCAGCCAAACCTTTTTCAATATGCGACAAGTCGTTTTTATTATTTTGGAAAACGGCGGTTCCTGCCTGTGGGTATATATCCACGAGCATGGGCAGGGCATCCACAAATATATTATTCTCGGGGTCTTCGCTGGCTGAGGCTTGTAGCCAATAGAGGTCAGTACGCCCCTCTTTACCAATGGCGAGGGTATTGCCGTTGGTAATATCTGAAGGGATTTGAATTTTAATAATACCTGTTTGGCGCAAGCCTAAAGTCTCATCTACCAAAATATACTGAGGGGGTATGCGTACCCATTTATTTTTGCGCAAATACGACCATACAATTTCATCAGGCGCAATATGGTCTGGGTTGCCTGTACCATCTGCAAAATGGAAGAGTAAAGATAGACTTTGCCCCGCTTTTAAATCCTCGAAGGCAAGGCGGAGGTTGCCGTCGGCGGTTTTGGGCTTAGGTATTGGTAATATAGGGAGTATTCGATATTGTGGTCTACTTAACTGTATCGGGTTATCAAAATCGGGTAACGTATTTTGAGGAACTAATGAAAAATTATCCGCTTCTGAATAGCCATCTAAGAAATCGTACCAATAGATTTTGTTGGGCGAACCCTCCCGATTAAAATTAGTAACAGGTTTTGAAGTATAGGTTATAAAAAGGGTTTCACTTGGAATTTTATAAATATTAATGGGTTTGTTGGAATCTGGTAACTTTATTAAGACTTCTTGCTTGTAAAATGTATAACGCGAATTAGGGTTATATTTAATATCGCCAATATTGTCAAATATATTAGAATTTAATTTACTTATGCGTGTTTTAGCTTTACCCACCCATCCTTTAAAGGTAAAATTTGTAACATCTTTAATTGGTTCGGGTTTTGTTTGCTCAAAATCAATATCTTTTAACGATAATTCTGGTGCTGTCGCATACAATGTAAGCATTTGCTCGGTTGTTGAACCAATCAAAGGTATTTCAGAAGTTGCTGGAAAATTCGTATCACCTAATTGCAAAACCAAATTTCTCAACCCTTCTGAATGAGTATATAAACTACAGCTCTTTAAATCTATCTTTTTAAATGCTTCATAGTCTTCTCCTTCCACGGCTTGAATGAGTAAAAAAGGATTTTCAAATCTTGATAAAGGATTTGTTTCATCTTCTTTAAGAGGTGTTATCGGCGGAAAGCTTGCGGGTATAGTAATATTGAGCGCATTGGAAGGGTCTAAACTGTAATCATTTAGACTTTTTAAGTCTTCCGCAGTACTTATAGAAATTTTTAAATTTAAATTTTGAAGTGAAACGTTTCCCCCAAACGTAACGGTGATAACCCTGTTATCACTTTTATCCATAAAAAGTTCAGGTGAAGAAATAATAATACCTGGCGTACTGACTAAATATTCTGTACTCTTTGGATAAAAAATATTATTGAAAGACTCTTCAAAATAGACTTTTTCTTTTTTATAAAAATTCTTTTGAAACACCTCCAATCCACTCAAAGGATGCCACATCTTCCCCCCCTCAGTATAAGGCACTTTCAGCCCGTCTTTCATATCCGCAACAGGCAAACGAATAGGAATTTTTGAAAATTGATTTGTGGTGCCAGGCTGTAAAACTGAATAAAAATACAGCGTCTGTCTCTCCACCAATTTCGCCTTATTCACCACCAATTCATCTCCTAAACCATACAAAAGGTCAAGTCCTTTGCTGTCTTTTCCACCCAGCAAAAGCGTATTTTTTTGTAGGCGATAGGTTTCTATATTTTGCGCTATTTCAAAGACGATATGTACGCGGTCGGGTATTTCTTTGCGCTCTTGCAAGCGCAAAACATCACGGTAATAAAAAACAAGGTGTTTTGCCAATAGTGCATTCATATCCGCAAGGTGATAGCGGCGGAATAACTGTATGAAAGCTAAGAACAGGCTGATATGTGGCGGGTGGTCACGCCGACCATACAAAGCCAAATTAAAGGCTTTTTCCGCTTTGGATACGATAAGGGTTAAGACTTTAAAAAAAGTTAAAAACAACCGCCACAAAGCTTCACGGTCATTTTCATCAACGGTAGCTTTGTAGTCAATACAGGTCAAAAAATCGTGTTCTGTCAAGCCCCATGCTTGTTGGCACGGCGTTTCACCAATAATAGGCGCGTAGAGGTCTATCAACTCTCGCTTATCATTCGGGTCTTTAATTATATCGTAGCTTACTTTATGGTAACTAATTAGAGTACCTATAGGTTTTTCATAATCTTTATTGCCTTCCCGATTTTGTCGGGATGTTCCATTGGCATCTTTTCCGATACCCAATTTTTCTCTGATAAGGCTTTGCACTTCACTCTTTAAAGGGTGAGAGGCGGGTAATTTTTCGCATAAAGATTGTATTTTTAGAACCGCGTCAAAAATAAGCCCCACCAATTTATGCAATTCTTTTAAAGCCTCTTCGCAATATGATTTACCACTGTCTTGCTTTTCTTTTTTACACGTTCTTAAAAAAATCAACTCTTGATTTCGGTATGTTACTCGAATATCAGCTATATCGGTAGCTGCAACGATTGCCATCAAAGTGGTAGCATCTTTTTCCCAGAAGCCTGTCCAATCGCCATCGGGTCGGTTTTCGGGCGACCAATAACGAATTTGCTTGGCATATTCGCCTGCGAATGCCACTAAATCGGCAATGCTACTGTCATCGAGTTGCAGATTTTCGGGTATAAGTGCTTTGATCAACCGTTCCCGTTGGGTTGTGCCGTGTCTTTCGAGTGGATGTTTAGTTTTTTCAGTGGTTAACATTGCCTAATGGTTAAAATTTAAAGGGAAACATTGGTGCCTTCTTGATAATAGAACGGATACACACGATTGAAACGGGTATTGGTACTGCGCACGATATAGCTTATTAAAATATCCAATCGCCCTTCATTTTCAACAGGTGTGATGGCTAATCGTTCCAACTTGATGCGGGGTTCGTGCAATTGAATACCCTCGCGAATCATTTCCTCCAAAAGTGACAATAAGGACACATTAATTGGTGCAAAAACATAGTCTTCCAAATTGCACCCATAATCGGGCAAAATGCGCCTTTCTTTTAGGCTTGTGGTGAATAGAATCTGGAGACTTTGCCAAATATCCACTTCATCCGATACCATCAAAGGTTCGTAAGTTGTTTTGCTAAATTCTACTGGAAATGCCCAACCTGTGCCGAGAAAGCTGCGGCGTTCAGGTGGTGCGAATAAAGGATTTGTTTCCATATGTTGTCTTTTTAATCTCCAATAAATACATTGGGCGAACCCATACTGATTTGTCCGCCATGTGCTGTTGTATCTGTTTGTCGAGCAGCAGGTTTTCCATTAATAAAAACGGAGCTTGAACCCATTGAAATCATATTCGGGCTACCAGGGCAGACACACATATCTTGCATCGTTGCTGCCATCACACCATTAATAAAAACAGTTCTTTGACCCGCAATCACAATATTGCCACCTACGTGCGTACCTGTTCCCGACTCCATTGGTGCAGGGCAGGTGTGCATATCGTTCATTCTGGCGGCTGGTTTCGACATTTTTAATTAGAATTAATAGAATTTCTAAAAAATGAATCAAAAAGTTCAAAAATACTGAGGGGGTGTTAAGCAGGGTCATTAATCCGCACTTGCGCCCCTTTAATTTTGATATTTCCCGATGCTGTTATGGATAAATTAGAAGTACTATTCAAATCAATGCCCGAAGATGAGAGCTTGATTGAATTATTATTATTGTCTTTTATTTCTAATTTTTTACCTTGTTCACTGATTAATATCGAGTATCCTTCTTGGGTTTTCAATTCAATACTTTTCTTTTGGTCATCAAAAACTAATTGCATTCCTTCTTTGGCAAATAATCCTTTTTGAAAATTATTATCAGAAGCGGGTATCGGCGCAGCATTTTTATTGCTGTGTAATGTACCCAAGATGACAGCATCGTTGGGGTCGTCATTGATAAAACCCAGTATCACTTCATCTTCTAACTCTGGACGAAAAACAGAACCTCTTTCATTCCCTGCGAATAGCGTAGATAACCGCGCCCAAATGCCTTCATTATCACCGCCTTGACTGGCGATATATGGTATTTTCACTTTTATGCGATGATTACCTGCCTCTGCATCGCCCCCTATTTTTGTCACAATACCTATATGCAAACCTTTGATAGAAGCAACCAAGCCCGATGCTTCGGGGATGGCTATATCAGTAGCACATTGTGCCATTGTTTTTACAGACACGCCAAACTGAATATCTGTTCGCCATGTGCCTTCATAGACTTGGTGCATCACTGCCGAAATCAAATGTTTGCCATTAAACCGACTGCCAACGCGTTGTAAATCAATGGCTTCGTTGGGCTTAAAATCTTTACCTCGCACTTGCACACGTCCACGGACATGCGATAGCTCCCCACGTTTTTTTTGCCCTTTTGCCCATGCACTGAGTTCTTGGGTAGCCATATCACCGCCATGAAAAAGTTTAAATTTGGTGCTGCCGTACAGGGCTTCGGGGAAAATATGTCTATCATCTTGTACGCCCAAATCAATACCCGTAATATCACCCACGGTTGATGCCACACTACTTAAAATACTTGGCACAGAAGGCAAGCCACCCAAACCGCCTGAATTGCCAGACCCTTCTTCTTTAGTCAATTCTTGATTTGTATTGTCCCATGTTGTGGCTTCCACTTCCGAATAGTGGCTACGGGCATCTATTTCCGCTTCAAAACTGATGATATTATCACCCCAAGTAATATTATGGGTTGCGATAGAAGGGGTTTCAAGGCGGACAATACTTATTTTTCCACTGTCTGTTATCACCACCAAACCGTTCGCTTCAGCACGTAAAACTAAAAAATCCCAATCCGTACAATGGTACTGTACCATTTCGGGGTGCGTAAAATCAGTAGTAGCCAAATCGCCAATACTTACCCCTTTCCCACTGTAATCACCTAATATTTCTCTAAAAATATCCGTATCTGTCATATTTGCAAAGTAGCGACTACGCCTTACTAAGGTCATTTTTACTGAGGGGTCTTTACATTCTAACTCTAAAACAGAGGCTCTATGGGCAGAGGCACTAATAGAATGTCGGACAATAATCCCTTTAAAAATTGATTCAGTTTCATTTTGATATCCTATTTGAATATCTATTTCTTTACCCGGAATAAATATTGGTGACCCGCTTTTATCGAAAGACCCTTCTTCTACTTTGCCATCAGAGATAATAATTTTTGCTGTTGAAATTTTATTGAACTCCTTATAAATAGACAACGACATCATACCCGCAGGGTTTTGGGTAACATCTTTTCCACCTACCAACAGTTTTGAGCTAACGGTATGCGTTGCTTGGTCTTTTGTAGAAGGAATGGTTGGTACAGATGCCATAATTGTATTTTTAGTATCAAAATTGGGTTAAAAATGTATATTCTGCCTACTTATTTACTTTACAATAGGCGGAAACAAAAGTTCTTTTCCAGCTTCTATTCTCCTAAAATTTGTCAAATTATTGGCTTTGGCAACTTCTATATAGTAATCTGGTTTTTCATAGACTTCCTCGCATAAGGTTAAGATATTATCGCTTGATTTTACTTGGCGTTTGCGGGTTAGGTCGGGCGATAGTAATGATAAGGCTGCTAAAGCCACAGAAGGCATTTTGTATTCTAAAAATTTTAAATTCACTTCTACCCTTAATGGAAGACCCGTTGGGTGAAATAGAGTATGCGTTTGGTTCATACTTTGTAAGACACCCAAAAATACTAATTTGCCCCAATTAATGACAATAAAAGGGGGACGGTGTTTTTCACCTATGATACCATATGCTACCAACTCCAATTGAGCTAATTTAGTAGATACAAAAGCTACTTGAGCATCTGAACCTGCATTTGCAAATGCTTGAGTGACAAGGTCTATGGCTGGCTGTTGAAAAGGGACAAGACCCGTTCCATCAATTGTAAATTTTATATCCAATGTTTCTGGTGCAACATTACTAAATTGAATGTCCTTATTCAGAGGTGAACCTATAGCGGGAGTACATTTATGGTTTATTGTGAATGTTCTACCAAATTGCTCTGGATTTACCTGTAATTCAAATACGCCCCCAGCTGCCGTTTGTGCAATGGAACTCGCAACAGAAAGAACAGAAGATAGGGTGTTACCCGAAAAGTTAGGTAAATGCACCGATGCTATCCGCAACTTATTGATATATTGACCTTCCATAGTTATCGTTCTTTTTGACGTTCTAAAATAGCTAAAACTTGCCTTACACAAGATAGAATCACATCTTCATTTGCTCCTTCGCTGGATGTGGCGGTAGCTTGTTCACAATTTTCTTCTTCGTCACCTTTTGTGCCGTTTGCAGGCTTTGGTGAGGGATTGATATTGGCACGCACAACTAACTCTTTAATTTCTATCATTGTGAAAAATTGAAACGTGATTTTCTCTAAAAATACTGAGGGGGATATCCCTACTACTGCGAAAATGATTTTGTGAAAAACTGATACTGCAACTCAATGGTTTCTATTGCTAATTCATTATTCATGGCATTGAAATTAGATACTGACCATTTAACAGGATATGCATGAATGATATACCACGATACCAGAGGGTTACTGTCACTATCGCTTAATCCTTTATCTAACAAAAAAACGTGAATATTTTTGGGGCTAAAAGAAAAGTCCTCAATTGCTTTTTTACACCAATCCGTTAGTTGCGAACTTACTTTTAGCCCCCTTTTTAAGACCAATTTCTCTGACTTTGCGCGTGTTGGCAAGGTATGGGCAAAGCGGTTTTCTCCACCTTCGTTGAGTGTTATGGTATCCAAACTCATGGTTAAGCCCGATACTTCTTGAAATTCGGCATCGGGCAAGCCATCAATGCTGATTTTGAAATAAAAACCAACGGGTGGATAAAAAGCATCCTGTGCATTGTTTGCCATTCAAATATCGTTTTTAGAGGTAATTGACAAATAAGCCTTCGTGTACCAGTTCCATTGTATCAATAGAAACCTCATTGCCATCAGCTTTCATATCACTAAACTGAACTTTTATAGGAAAAGCATTGGTCAATGTCCACGATACCACTTCGGTAGCCGCTTCGTCCATCAAGGTAATGGTAACAGTACGTCTATATGTCTTACGTTTGACGATAGCATTATCAGTCGCTTTTTCGCCACCGTCCACCCAATCATAGAAGTCATGAAGACCATGAAAAACGCCTCGTTTGAGGGTCACATTGCTAAATTTACGCAACCCTGGCATCTTGACTTTAGAAAGATTGGGGTCTCTACCATCACGGTATTCAATGGGGTCTATTTGATAATCTAAGCCAGTAACTTCCGTGAAGCCTATTTCATTTTCTTTGGTTAGTCCTTCCCATTTCACTTTAAAGCGAAATTTTGGTATCGGATAAAATATGTCAGCCATCAGATATTTTTTTATTGGGTTAATAATTTTTTTGAAAAATCACCTCAAAATATTGAGGAACGAAATCCCGCAACAAGCGGGACTGAGGGGATGTGCTTTATGAAGCATTTGCTTGGAATTTATGCTCATACCGCAATATGATAAATTCGGCAGGGCGAGATACCCGCAATTTGATTTCAACTATCAATTTTCCTTCTAAAATATCAACATCGCTCATCGTTTCGGGTAAGCCAACATTGACTTGAAAAGCTTCGTTGGTTGTATTGCCAAACAGGCCTCCTGCTTTCCAAATATCAATTAAGAAATTGCTAATCATGGCTTTTACTTTTATCCATGTATCACGAGTATTGGGTGCGAAAACAAAGCTCTGCATGGCACGCCCGATGGCATCTTCTATGAAACAGAAAGTACGGCGCACAGAGACATACCGCCATTCGAGGTCATTACCCGCCAAAGTTCTTGCGCCAAATACCAATATACCTTTACCTTCATAGGCTCGAATAGCATTGACAGATTTACCAGAAGTGGCATCAACATTAAGGTCAGCATGGAAATCATCGTCTATTTCAATGGTTGGTTTGATAACACCTGCCAACCCAACATTGGCTGGGGCTTGCCAAACGCCTTGTGTCGCATCTGTCTGAACATAAAGGGCGGCGATAGCTGAACTTGCTGGCATCATAACAGGGGCGTTGTTAATGGCTTCTTTGATTCGGTTGTACATAAGATTGTTTTTAGGCTTAATCTTATCTAATGTCCGAAATGAAAAATCAGTATCAGAAAAAGGCGCATTTTTTTGCCCTGTTACCAATGTCCCATAAGCGGTCTTTTTAGTGTCCGAAGTGGCGGTATCCGTTGTCGTTTTTGTATGCGCTGTAGTTTTTTGACCATCAATTTCAGTATTGACATCTGCTGCTGTTGCTTTTGTAAATGCAACAGCAGGTCCAACAGGTATAGCATTTAACTTGAACTCTTGCTTTAAACTCGTTTTTGCCGCCTGCTCAAGTGCCAATGGCAAAATGGCAGGATTTGCAAGAATAAGCGGGTCAATCGTCCCGTTTATTAATTCCAAAATATCTTCTTCCTTTTTTGAAGCCAAAGCCGTCATTTGAGCAGCTAAAAAATCATCAAGGGCTGTTTTTACAGCTAATGTATCGGCATCTAAGACATTATTCCGTTTATGAAATCGAACTTCTACTTTGGTCTCGTCATATTTATAATCTAAGGTTGTAGCTAAAAAAGGATAATAAGCGGATACATATTTTTGATTAAGGCTTTGTGGTATTTTAGATCGGAAATTTTTAGTAACATCAGCATTGTCTTTGTTTTTGTCATTAACATCAAGGACTACGACACGGTTTTTCATTTTATCGCAATGCAACATTGCATAGGCTGCAACATCGCCATAATAATCAACATCACTTAAATTTTGACACGCATCGGGGAAGAGTAATATAGTGACATCTTTACTTAACTTGGCAGCATCAATGCCTTTTTTTAGGTCTCCAGAGCTGGGTAATCCACTTTGTTTTCCTACCGAAACGATATAGCAAGGTCCCCCGCCATTCGTATAGTACAACTGCATGGCATAGTGCATCCTAAAAGTTAAATTACTAACAGATACAATACGTACATCTACGCCCGCTGTCTTGGGATTAGTTGGGTCGCTGTTATCAACTGTTTCATTTATATCTACAACAATGTCTTGATTGGGCGATATACCAAACCAAGCCTCATAATCACGCATATTGCGAATACGTGTTGGTATGAGTGTTATATCATCTCCGTCTTTTTCGGCAATTTCGGTATAGCCAATAAAACAGGGAACAGCACTCGGTACGAGTGCAATAGAAGGTGGTAAGGTCGGTACTTCAACGGTATAAACACCGGGCATTCGGGTATCAACTAATGCAGCCATTGTTTCTTTTTTTTGGTGGATAAATAATTTTTTTTACTAAAACACTATCAAACACTATAAAACATCATCGCATGAGCAAGGGGGTCGTCTGGGTCTTCGGGGTCTCTAATGGGTGATAATCTAATATTTAGATTTGATAATTCGGGTATGGGTAGCTTGGGTTTAACGGCAGTATTGTTCAATATAGTCATCTCTATGGTGGGTGCGCGGCTTTCTAAAACTGGGATATTTTGGTCAGATTCAAAAAGCATTACTTTTTTTATGTCATTACTGCCTTTAGCTATATCTTGCATCACTTTGAACGAATCTTGCCCAATAGTCAATATACTTTTGTAATTGAACTGTACAGCTGCGGGCGACAAAACATCATTCGTATTTCTCTGATAGTTAATACTAATATCGGCAGCGTCATTAAATACCACTTGATTGCTTACCGTGTCTGTCAAATAGTATTGCCACTTGAATCTTCTGGCTTCTATTTGAATGGTGTATTGCAATGGAGCGACAAAATTGGGGTCTATCCAAACTTCCATTATGCCAAACAAATTGGGTGTATTCCCCAAACCATTATTGGCATAAAATACTTCTTTGGTATTGGTGGGCTGTCTTGTCAAGGTATATTTACCCGCGCTTTTTAGTTTTATATTCACATTCTCCATAGCCGCGTCAATACTGAGGGGGGGTAAGTTTTTTATCCCACCTAATTCAGTACGGCTTATATTTAATTGTTGTAAAATGCCTTTGGGTATAGGTAGATTAAATTGCTGTGGACGCAAAGGCATTAGGGCATCTTCGAGTGTTAATGTTGGCTTTTGTGTTAAATTAGCTTTATATGCCCCGAGTGCATCAATATTGGTAAAGAAAAATTGTCTTTTATCTGCAATTCTACTGACTCTATAAAGTGATATATTGGTCAATTGTACCAAAAATGTAAGGCATACTGGCTTGGTAAAAGGTATTTCAGGGACACCGCTATCCATTTTTTGTACAACGAGAACATGGCTACTGGTTGGCTTTACCAGTAATCCATAACTTTCCATGAGTTGTTGAGTATTTGTTGTTGGTATGAGCAGAAAATCTCTACTTATGCCATCGCGATAATACTCATGACGGAAAGCAATTGAACATAGCGTTTGGTATCTTAGTCGTAACATGATTAATTTTTGGGTAAAAATGAGTTTAATTCAATTGTTCGTTAGTGTCAATAGCTGTAATCACAGTACCCCGAACAGGCGGTGCTTCTTGAATAAACACCAATCGAACTTTATATATAACTGATGGAATGTAGCGATTGCCAAGCACCATCCAGAGGTTATTCATATTTTCAAATCCAATATTATGAAGGCTAAAAAGCAAATTGTAGGTATTACCGAATGTATCCGTAAATGAAATTTTGTTCTCTTTCTGAAAAAACTGAAGCACGTAGCCTAAGTGTTTCAATGACTCCTCATATACTGTAAAATTGGCAGTAAAAAGCAAGTATAGATTTAGGTAAAGGGTTGGCTTTTGCGTAATAAATGCCGTATCTTCTTGTCGGATAGGATAGTTATTTTTGAGGCTGTTTTCTTCCTCAATATTAACAAGCGTCAATACTATATTATTTTCGATAGAATCATTGCCGTCAGAGTCGTTTTCTTTCTCGTGTTTGGATATATCACCTACGATTAGTTGAAACAAACCAGCAGAACCTACCCCAGATTGAGGCAGTAAAAAGTTATTAAAACTATCGGCTACTTTATTCAAGACTGTATGAATCATCTTGTTTGTTTTTTGGTTTTTTACAAATATGAAGACAGTCGTGCGGTTCACGCAACGTCAAAATATATGATATAGTGTCAAGTAAAATAAAAGAGGAAAGCACGACAAATTTTACTTGAGGTAACAAATTAATGGGCAAATATAAACTACTTATATATATTTGTCAATAGCACATATCTTTTTTTTCAAAAATAAAATCTGTCTAATGACTGTAATTTCATTTACAGAGTCTCATTTTTAAGAAACCCAATACGTCTTTTGATATTTTTAATAGCTTCATCATAAGTCTGTTTTATCGGCTCAAATAGGGAGGGGTGCATGAGTTCTATTTGTTGCAAAACGGTGCGTTTTAAATCTTCATTATACCGCCAATCATCAATCGTCAAATCTTTGATGTTTAAGCCTGTTTGTTTTTCAAGTATGTTTACTAAAATGCCATCATTTGTTATTTTATTGATAGCATCTGTAGCAAGAAGTGGGTCTTCTTGGGTCAATACTTTGATTTGTTGATTGACTTCGATACTGCGTTGGTTTTGTAAACTACTTAATTCGTCTTCCCAGTGTTGCAGCTCTTTTGCTAATGTCTCGACCTTTTTTTGGCGTTGTTGCTGTTTTCCTTCTTTGGCTACATCCAAAATTTGCTTTTGGCTTTTCCAGTTTTCTTCAACCGCTTTCGTAAAAAAGCCGCTTTTACTGCCTTTTACTTTACCCTCTTCGATAGAATCCATAGTGCATTGCAGACCCTCCAATACTTGATTTTCGCCAAATTCCGAAAACAGTTTCCTTAACCGCGCGAGGCTTATCCCCCATTCTTTCACCTTTGCAAATACGTCTTTCAGTATTTTACTATCCGCCACAGGTACTATTTCCGCAATGGTCGTTTGAGCCTCACCAATTTGGTTCAAATGAATAGTCTCATTTTTTAGAATTTGAAAGGTAAGCCCCACTACCCTTCTACTATCCTTTTTTTCTTTAAACGTAAAATGTATATCGGTTACTTCTCTAAGGTCATTTTGTGCTTTTAGAATGACTTTATTTTTAAAATGACCGTACAATTTATATTCTTCAGGGTTGATGCCCAAAATCAGTCTCAAATTCTCTAAATCAAAATAACGTTTACCGATGCGCTCATACTGTTTCAGCAATTCATACATCCGCACTGAATATACACTCGTTAAACCCCACAAATTACGGATGTCGTATTGCAAATAGCGTTCTTTCAACTCCATCAAAAAAGGTTTCAACTCGGGGTGAAACTGAACGCTGATATAGTTGCCTTCTTCTTTGTTTTTAAAACCCTCAACCGCTATCAACAACGGAATACGCAGCCATTTCCCTCCCCCACTCGATTCTTTTTCTAATTCTATAATCTTGCTAAGCAGTTTGTTAGCCGCTTCTTTTATGGAGGCATAGTTATCACCCGCATCTGATAGATTAAAATCTTTTATAATTTCACTGATATGAATATGATATTTGTGCAAATCCTTGTCTGATGTCTTGATAGACATGAGCATTTTGGCAAAAACGCGCATCTCCCAAATATCGAAACGATAACGGGCTTCCACCAATTCATTGGCTTTCCTGATAATCTTGAATTGGCTTGGATCAACTATTTCTTTTTTCTTCATTTTTCAAATTATTGTGCAAACTTAATTATCACTTCTGAAATATTATAGTGATAGTTCGGTTTTTATATAAATTGAAAATAATCGACTTCCGCCCACAGCATAACCTTCCGTATTATTGGTGATAGTTAAGGGATTAATATATAAATTATAAAAATACGGCTATTCGCTTAATAGTAAAAGGGGGTACTATCATTCAAACCTCCGTAGTTTTGGTGATATTTAGAGTTAGCCATTACTTATAGTTCCGTAATATTGGTGATAGTTGTCCGTAATATTGGTGATAGTTGTCCGTAATATTGGTGATAGTCGGCCGTAATATTGGTGATAGTTGTCCGTAATATTGGTGATAGTTACCGTAATATTGGTGATAGTTGTCCGTAATATTAGTGATAGTTACCGTAATATTGGTGATAGTTACCTTTATAACTAATTAAATAGTAATTAGTTATAAGCCTTTAAATATTAAAAAGAAAAAGAAATATTAAATTAATACAACAGTTTATTGTTGTTCTTTTATTTTTTTGATTACCCTTCTTCAAAATGTTTTCTGACCAGTGCGAGCATAAACCCTGTTATAGAATACCCTTTTTTCTCAGTTTCAGTTTTGAGTTGGTCATATAAATAAACGGGCATATCTACTGTGATACGCTGTACTTTTTTTGTTTTGTCTAATTTGCGGACTTCTTGGAGTGCTTTTTCCTCCAACTCAACGGTCATTGATTTTTTTGAAATCAATTTTTTCTTTTCCATAATTTTTTAGTTTAATTATAAATGAACGCAATAGTACAGTATTTTGCTGTAATATGCTGTATTATTGCTGTAATTATTTTGAATGAACTCCCTACCTAACATTCAAGCGCATTGTAAAAAAATATCGGAATGCACGGTTTTTATCAAAAATAGTGCGTTCATCGTACCCAACGTACCCGCCAAATTCATTTGGCGGCTTTCAATAGTCGAGAAACCACAAAATTAGATTTGGAAGTATTAGAATATTATGCGCCGCCAAATGAATTTGGCGGGTACGAGAACAAAACTTTGGAAAAAAAATCAATCAACTAACTATTTACACTTCCAATAAATTTGGCGGGTAGGGTAGGGTTAGTATTTTGATGAACATTTTGAATGAAATACTGAGGGGTATCTATTTCACGCCGAAATTTATGTGCCGTATTCCGAAAACCAAAAGTATGATTTTTTCTGGAATATTACAGTATTTGCTGCAATTGTACATTAAATATTCAAGCAGATTACAGTAAATTACTGTAATTTTTCAATTTCTGCAAAAACCTCATCACCCAATCGCGCAAATTCTGTTTTGGCTTTCGCATCTTTCCATTCAAATGCGCCCAAACCTTGTGTGGCACTTTCGGCATAAGAAATGCGATTGGCAAGTTTGGTTTGGAAAACTTTTATGTCCGAATAATCGTTCAGAGCATCAATTATTTCCTTTCCAAGGTTCGTTTTCTCTGAAAACCGATTAATCACTACAAAAACAGAAACGCGCCTCATATCTTGATCTTCGCGGACAGAATTGATTTGCTATACTTTTTCGTAGAAGCTTTCAAAAGCTCGCAAATCGTAGATACTGGGCGAAATTGGGATTATCAACATATCACTTGCCAATACGGTTCTTTCAGCAAGCTCCGAAATTTGAGGCGTACCGTCAATCATAACGATATCGAATTCTTCATTCAATTTGGCTATTTCTTTGTTTAGTTGTTTGCCGATTGCGCCAAAAACTGGGATATGCAACACCTCGGCTGCCCGATTACCAGACCATTCCATCGCCGATTTTTGTCCCAAATCGGTATCAACGATACAGACTTTTTTCCCTTTATGGGCAAGTTCTACGGCTAAATTGGTGGTTATCGTCGTTTTACCTACCCCGCCTTTTAGATTTGTTACGGCTATTCTCATATTTTTATTTCTGCTTTAATTATGCTGTAAAATGCTGTAATGTGCTATGATATTTCATTGATAACTAAAGAAAATTACAGCAAAATTCTGTGATTTCAATTTTTTAGTACATTTAAAAAGTAGTTGTCTGTTTTTCCATCATAACGCCTACCCCCTCAGTATTTTTAAGGTTTTGAAATACAAAAATTATGAAAAGAAAAACGATTACCCTTACCCAAAATCTCAAAGAGTATGTTTATACAAACCCAAAATGTTCCACGTCCAATTTGGTATCAAAAGGTTTTACTCTCCTCTCAAATATAAACCTGTATTTCACTATGCTGAATAACTCAAAGGCGGAATAAAAAAAACAAGTTTTTATGCCTTTTACTTTTGCTCCGAAATGTGACCTCTTGCCAATCCTGTTATTTTCAGACCCAGCACAAAAGTAATTCTTTAAGTTAAAATAAAAAACTAATTACAGCAAAATGCTGTAATTAGCTGTAAAAAAAATGAATATTTATTTATTTATGCTGTAATTTGCATGAATAATTACAGGAAAAAACTGATATTGTTGTTACTTTGACGTATTACATGTATTTTTGAGCGACTAAATTTTTATCGTATGGAGAACAATAAAATCGTTTTATTTGAAGAGAAGAAGGTTAGGCGTATTTGGCATAACGAGGCATGGTATTTTGTTATCAGTGATGTCATAGAGGTTTTGACCGACACGACCAATGTGAAGCAATATTGGCAAAAACTCAATCGGCGTGACCCCGAACTGAAAGGGGGCGTACAGATTGTACGCCTCCTTTTCGATACCGAAGGTGGCAAGCAAAAAATGAACTGCGCTAATACTGAGAGGTTGTTACGCATAATTCAATCCATTCCTTCGACTAAAGCTGAACCTTTTAAACGCTGGTTGGCACAAGTAGGTTATGAGCGTATTTTGGACATCGAAAACCCCGAATTGGGTTTTGAACGCTTGAAAGATATATACCGCGCCAAAGGCTACACAGACGAATGGATAGATACCCGCCTCAAAAGTATTGACATAAGAAAAGAACTGACCGAGGAGTGGAAGGGTAGGGGAGTGAAAGAAGGGCAAGAATATTCGATTCTGACGGCGCAAATTGCCAAAGCGACATTTGGGCTGACACCAACGGAACATAAGTCCCTAAAGCAATTAGACAAGGAAAACCTGCGCGACCATATGACCAATCTGGAACTCATTTTCACAATGCTGGGGGAGGAGGCGACCCGCCAAATTGCTGTGAGTGACGATGCAAAAAACTTTGAGGAAAACCACGATGCTGCCACAAGGGGTGGCAACATAGCAGGGAAAGCGCGCAAAAACTTAGAAAAAGAAACAGGTAAGGCTGTCGTGTCACCGACCAATTTTATAAATCAAATCAAAGGAAAAGGGGAGAATGATGCGACAATAGAGGGTATTGTTGGCAAATTAGAATGAACTGGTTTTAGGCTTATAAAAATTAGTTTGTTCCTACAAAATACTAATTTCTCTATTATTGCCATCTGCCTGTATCTTTTTTACTAAGTTTATCAATGCTGAAAACGGTTCTACAGCCTCTAAAATGTCAGCAAGGGCATCCTCTTCCAATTCCATGCGCAGTTGCACTAACATCAACATTAATGTTTTTTGCGAATCATTGGGTAACGGTTCGCCTTTATCTTTACAGCTTAAAAGATAATGTATAGCTAATATTTTAGCGTGATGCAACGCGTTCAAATCCAATTTTTTAATTTGTTCAATTGCTCGGATAGTAGGGTAAGTGAATATGGGTTGCTCGTAACCATGTCTATCCCTATGAGCAGATACACGACATGCACCCGAACAGTAAGACTGCCGCCGATTGGTTTTTTTAAATTCGTTGCCACATTGACAACATTCAGATATTTCAAACTTTATTGTATTATTGTTTTAACCGTTACTCGTAACGTTAATTTAATCGTTACACGTAATGTTCTTAACGTTACGTGTAACAGTCATAATTGATAATATGCCAAAAAATATGCCTATTTCTATAACGGCTGTCCTAAGAAATATCAAGATTGTATTGGTAAACACCTCTGTTTGTGGTATTACAAATTAGCGCAAATAGAGGTAAATTTATCGTTTTTACTTCGCAATAATTTTCTGATAAAAATTGAAAATTCGATAGCGTGAGAAAAAAAGCCGAAGAATAAACGGTTACGCATTTCATAAACGGGGTAAGAGATATTAAAAGTAAACCCTGCTATCTTACTTAGCGCAAAGAGAGTATAATCCGCGTTTTTTCATTTTGGTGAATATCCGATAAAAGTGAAAGTTCGCATAGCATAGCATGGGGCAAAATGCCGATAAAACCACGGATACGGTTACGTTAACGAATGGAGCAATTTTAGTTTTCAGCAATGGTAAATATGGATACTTTACTTAGCGCAAACAGAGGTAAAGCAGTAGTAAAAATTGATACTTACTATGTATGTCATGCTATGCCATGCGAAAAATACCAAAATGAACGTTGCATTCAAAAATATACCAAACAATACACGTCTATTTTTTGGCGATTTAAGATATTATTAGTTTTTTTGCAATATGTTTTAAATAGCACTTTTTACCCAAGCCAGGATATGACGTACAAATCTTTCGTTTTAGATAAAAAAAGCCTTTCCGAAGAGGATATATGTACCAAATATATTACGCCTTCTATTGAAAAAGCGGGTTGGGATAGACATTCCAAATTTCTGCAACAAGTGTCGTTTAGAGATGATTTTACCGATGGTAGAATTATTTTCAAGGGTAATCTTACATCGCGGGGTAAAGGCAAAAGGGCAGATTACATCTTGTTCCATCAGGCAAATGCAATCGCAATTATTGAAGCCAAAGACAATAATCACGCTATTGGGTCGGGTATGCAACAAGCTTTAGACTATGCCCGCATTCTGGATATTCCCTGTGTATTTTCAAGTAATGGCGACGGTTTTATCTTCCATGATAAGACAAATACTGAGGGGGTGATTGAAAAAGAATTATCCTTAGACGAGTTTCCATCGCCCGAAGCCCTTTGGGAAATTTATAAAAAATACAGAGGCATTACTACGCCCGAAGCGGAAAAAATTGCTTTGCAACCATATTACGATGATGGTTCAGGTAGAAAGCCTCGATATTACCAACGCATTGCCATAAACCGAACGGTTGAGGCTATTGCCAATGGGCAAAACCGTATTTTATTGGTGATGGCAACAGGAACTGGAAAAACGTATACCGCTTTTCAGATTGTTTATCGCTTGTGGAAAGCAAAAGCTAAAAAGCGTATTTTGTTTTTAGCGGATAGAACAGCCTTGATTGACCAAACACGGAAAAATGATTTTAAATACTTTAAAGATAAAATGACTATCATCAAAAAGAAAGTCATTGATGATGAGGGTAAAGAGCGTTTGGTTTCAAATAAAAAACGAGGTATAGATTCAGCAGATAAAGCCTACGAAATTTATCTTGGGTTGTATCAAGGATTATCAGACAATCAAAGTGGATTAGATGCGTACAAAGACTTTTCTCCCAATTTCTTCGACCTCATTATTATTGACGAATGTCATCGGGGTAGCGCAAATGAGGACAGTAGCTGGCGGGAAATTTTACAATATTTCAATAGTGCAACCCATATTGGTTTGACCGCAACGCCTAAAGAAACCAAAGAAGTGAGCAATATTGAGTATTTTGGAGAACCACTTTATACCTATTCTCTGAAACAAGGTATAGCGGATGGTTTTCTTGCACCTTATCGGGTTTTGCGTTTCACTTTGGATATTGACTACGATGGTTGGCGACCGCCTATCGGATTTAAAGATAAATTTGGCAATGTTGTAGAAGACCGTGTGTATCAAAGGGCAGATTTTGATAAAAAGCTTGTTATCGACGAACGCCGCAAATTGGTTGCTCAAAAAGTCTCTGAATTTTTAAAAAGTATTGGCGATAGATTTGCCAAAACCATCATTTTTTGTTGTGATATTGAACACGCTTCGGGTATGCGTTCCGCTTTGATAAATGAAAATACCGATTTGTATCTTCAAAATAACAAATATATCTTGCAAATAACAGGCGATAATGAGGAAGGGAAACGAGAATTGGATAATTTCACCAATGTTGAAGAGCGTTATCCTGTTATTGCCACCACATCGGAATTGATGACTACTGGCGTGGATGCCCAAACCTGCAAGGTCATTGTCTTAGATGCCAATATCAACTCAATGACCAAGTTCAAGCAAATTATCGGACGCGGCACACGCATACGGGCAGATTATGGCAAACTCTTTTTTACCATTCTCGATTTTAGAGATGCAACCCGCCTTTTTTACGATGAGGATTTTGATGGACCTCCGATGCGGGTCAAAACGTTTGGCGAAGAGGATGATTTGAGTACCATTCTTGAAGAAGAAGAGGCTGATACAACACCCATCATTGACGATGAAACAGGCGAAAACATAACCATAGAACCGCCTAAAATTCGCAAACCTACCTTTATTCCTGTTAGCGAAGTGGCTGAATCCAATGAAAAAGTTTATGTGAATGGGGTAGATGTGACCACTTTATTGACCAGAGAAATGATAATTGATGTTGATGGTAAACCGATTACCGTTAGTTTGAAAGAACATACAGCTAAAAAGGTGAAAGCATCTTTCAACTCATTGGATAGTTTTCTGAACAAATGGCAAGAAGCAGATAAAAAAACGGCTATTGTCGAGATATTAGAAGAGCAGGGCGTTTTGGTACATGAACTTGAAAATGCCATTGATGCCGAAATTGATTTATTCGATAAAATTTGCTACCTCGCTTTCGATGCCCCGCCTTTAACCCGCAAAGAACGCGCTAAAAATGTCAAAAAACGCAACGCTTTTACCAAATATGGCGACCAAGCCCGTAAAATATTAGACGCTTTGCTGGATAAATATGCCGATGAAGGCATTGATAATATTGAAAGCATTGATGTCTTAAAAATCAAACCTTTCGACGCGCTCGGCTCACCGCTTGAAATTGTGCGTTATTTTGGTGGAAAAGAAAATTATCTTCGCGCCGTAAAAGAATTGGAAAACGAAATTTATAGAACGGCTTAAAGAGTTACGAATGATGCGTTATGAATGATGAATTTGTTTATTCATCATTCATAACGCATCATTCATCATTATCAAACCTATGGCAAACTTATCTGGCATTATCAAATCCATCCGCGACATTATGTGGCAAGACAACGGGCTGAACGGCGATGCACAACGCATTGAGCAACTCGGATGGATGTTATTTCTCAAAATTTTCAGTGATAAAGATGCTGAAATGGAACTTTTAGACGATAACTATCGCTCGCCCATACCCCCTCAGTACCAGTGGCATAATTGGGCGGCTGATAGCGAAGGCATCACGGGCGATGACCTGTTGGCTTTTGTAGATAGAGATTTATTCCCAACGTTAAGAGAAATTAATGTCCATGATAACCGCCGTGCGCTTATCGTGCGGGAGGTTTTTATGGGCAATAACAACTATATGAAATCGGGTATCAATATCCGAAAGGTATTAAATAAGCTCAACGAACTCGACTTTAATATTGCCAAAGACCGCCACGCTTTTGGCGAACTCTACGAAAGTATTTTAAAAGAACTGCAAAGCGCGGGTAAAAGCGGCGAGTTTTATACACCCCGTGCCGTGACCCAATTTATTACCGATATTATTAACCCACAAATGGGTGAAATCGTGCTTGACCCCGCCTGTGGTACGGGCGGTTTTTTGACGTGCGCCATTGAGCATCTGCGGGCGCAAACGAATAATGTGGAGCAATTGCGCCTACTGACCGAAAATATCAGAGGATGGGAATACAAACCTTTGCCGTATCTATTGGCAACCACCAATTTGATTTTGCACGATATAGAAGTCCCAAACATCACGTACAGAGACGCGCTCGACCAAACCCTTAGTAATTATGTTGAAAAGGATAGGGTAGGGGTCATTCTCGCCAATCCGCCATTTGGCGGTATTGTGGCGAATGGTAACGAAAGTAATTTTCCGCAAAACTACCGCACCAAAGAATCTGCCGACCTCTTTTTGATTTTGATGATACATTTGCTCAAAAATGGGGGTAGGGCAGGGATTGTTTTGCCCGACGGCTCACTCACAGGCGAAGGTGTGAAGCAACGGGTGCGTGAACGCCTTTTGACTGAGTGCAATCTCCACACCATTATCCGTTTGCCCAATTCGGTGTTTCAACCCTATGCAACGGTGGCGACCAATTTGCTATTTTTTACAAAAGGCACGCCGACTAAAGACGTGTGGTACTACGAACACCGCTTGCCCGAAGGTCAAAAATCGTATTCAAAAACCAAAACCATTCAAGCCAAAGAATTTGACCCCATCAAAACATGGTGGACGAATAGGGCAGAAAGCGATATTTGCTGGAAAGTGCCGATAAAAACCATCATTGAACGGGGTTATGATTTGGATATTAAAAACCCCAATAAGCCCGAAGAAGCTCATGAATATAGCAGCACCGAACTCATGGATATGCTGCATGCTTCTTTTGAAAAATCGAATATATTGTTGAAACAGTTAAAAGAAGCGGTGATATGAGTAGAGGGAGAAAAGCGAAAGTAAATAATGATGCTATGAATTGGCAGCAGATTTTCAGTAAAAATGTAGGTAAATATCTGCAAAATATCATTATTGAATTAAGCGCAGTAAAGAATATTCAAAATGAAACGGGTTTTGAATTATTAAAAAAAATCAAAGCAGAAAAAAAAGTTAAAAAGGCGTTACCACCAATTAAATCAGACGAAATTCCTTATGAAATTCCTCAAAATTGGGTTTGGTGTAGATTGGGTGAGATTTGTAATTATGGTAGTAGCGCAAAAGCAGAACCAAAAGATTTATCTCAAAATACGTGGGTTCTGGATTTAGAAGATATTGAAAAGGAAACGTCAAAATTACTTTGTAAAATAAAGTTTGCAAATAGAAATTCGTTGAGTACAAAAAGCGTTTTTAAAAAAGGCGATGTACTTTATTCCAAGTTACGTCCTTACTTAGATAAAGTTATTGTTGCTGATGAAGATGGGGTATGTACAACCGAAATTTTGCCTTTGAGCGTCCATGGTAAAATCAATCCACACTTTTAATGTATGCTTTAAAAAGGAATGACTTTCTTAGTTATGTGAATAGTGTTACAAAAGGTATGAAAATGCCGAGATTGGGAACTAATGAAGGGCAATTAGCCCTAATCCCTTTACCACCCCTTTCAGAACAAGAAAAAATAGTAGAATTCTTAAATGATTTTGAAAATGAAAATCTGAAAGAAGATGGTTATTATTTTAATGAAAAAGTAGAACAAAAGGTAATTACGTTGCATGAAGCGCAATTAAAAGGTTCTGAAATTTCCACCGAACTCACCCACCAACTCGACCTCGTAAAAAAACTCCGCCAACAGTTTCTACAAGAAGCCGTGCAAGGGAAGTTAATTAGGAATGAGGATTGGGGATTGGGGGTTGAAAATACTGTGGAGACTGGTGCACAACTACTTGACCGCATAAAAGCCGAAAAAGCTAAAACAGGTAAAAAAGAAAAACCACTACCCCCCATCAAAGACGATGAAATTCCTTTTGATATTCCTGATAATTGGGTATGGTGTCGGTTGGGGGAAGTTTGTAATAAAATAACAGATGGTTTTCATAATACACCTCCTAAATCGAAAAGTGGATTTCCATATATTGCTGCTACACATGTAAAATCAGAAAAAATTGATTGGGAGAATTGCGATTATGTTGAAGAGAAATATCATCGTGAGCTTTTTCTAAAAGCATCACCAGTTAGAGGAGAGGTTTTAGTAGTTAATATTGGTGCAGGCTGCGCTACACCTGCAATTATAGATGTTGATTATGAATTTAGTTTCAAAAATGTAGCAATTTTGAAATTTAATCAACAATTGGTTTTTAATCAATACTTATATTTCTTCTTTTTATTAACAAGACCATACATTTACAAAGAACTAACAAAAGGAGGATTACAACCTTTTCTAAGTTTGAAAATTTTGAATGAAATTTCAATCCCCTTACCCCCCCTCAGTATCCAAGCGCAAATAGTGTCAAAAGTGGAGGAGTTAATGGGCTTATGCGATGCCTTAGAAGCGGGCATTCGAGTGAGCAAAGAGGTGAATGAGCAACTGTTGCAGCAGGTATTGCGGGAGGCATTGGCGGGGTAGGAAACGGAACACATAAAATAATTTTATATATGTAAATATTTTATTATCTTTGCATAAAATTTAATTTCATGGCAAAGAAAACCTCAACAGCCCCACAACAACTGACAACCCAGACCAAAAAGGTTGTTTCGCTTCAAAACAAATTGAAGCTTCTTAAACGCAAAGAAGCCGTTAAAGCGAAACAAATGATTAAGCTAAAATCAGATTTGGATGCTATAAAAGCACGAATCGTAGAACTTGTTACACAAATCCGTAGTTTAGGCGGGTCTGCCTCATATTAATGATTTGATATACTCAATATTATCTCTGAAAAAAGATAAGAACTCACCTGTGTAAATAGGTGGGACGTGTTCTGGTAGGCGGTCAAAAGCGGCGAGGTAATATTTTTTATCAAAGGTAAGTGTAACCCGCTTAATGTCACGTTGTGTAAATTTGACCTCAACCGATGCTAACGACGCTCTCAGAAACTCAAAAAGGCTAACTAAATCTTCCCCTAAATATTGATGATTTAAGGGTGTACCCTTTGGCATAACCAAAGTGGCTATTTCAAAGGCTAAAGCGGCTCTTCTGTCATCAAACCATACCACCCCTGCGTAATTAGGTGTTGGAGACGCTTCAAGTACCTTCCAAAAAAGGGTATCATATTTTGTCGTTTCAGTATCTAATGCGTGTTGCGTACTTTGTCTAAGCAATCGCGTATTTTTTATATCTGCCTCAATACGGTCATATTCTTCCCGTAGTTGTGCGCTTTGGGCGTACTTGTCTTCTAATTTTGATTTTTTACCTGAAATAATTGCCGCCATAATAATTGAATTTTTACATTTAAAAACAACATTTACATTTTTCGATTTTTTGAAAGACATCCCCTGTTTTGCCAAACGGAAAGCCATAGGGATAGTCTCCACTTTTCCTAAACTCTCGTAAAAATTCTTAACGAATTGAATGGCATCTTCATTATGGACGATACCATCAAATCCAATTGAATAATCAATTATTTCCTGCGTTTCTTCTGCTAATGTATGAGAATTGCACGCATTTAAAAAAATGCATTGCAATCCAGCTATATCTCCAACAACATTTAAAAAATCACGGTTTCTGACCACAAAAGCCTCATCTTTGAAATCTTGTAATATCATTTTGCCATCTTTAGTGCCATGCCCACAAAAATGAAGTAGCCAGATATTGTTTCCTTGAGTATAGTCAAGAAATTCTTGAGGCGTTGTATTAAAACTCGGTTTTAACTCTACGCGATTGTGAAGTCTGCCATTAGTCAAAATGGTATCCATAGCCTTATATTCCTTCATCCAAGCAATTTCTGCGGCTGAAGAGGTTTCTGGATTGGCTGCAATAAAAAGGATTTTTCTCTTGTCGTACATGGTGTTTGCTGTTTGAAAATATTAACTATCAAAATGAATGGATTTGATATCGCCCTCCAACACATGTTCAAGGATTTGTTCCCTGATTTTTTCGTTGGGTAGAGAGCCGTCAATATTATAAATATTACCATTTTGCATGGTAATAACCGCGTTGGGTTGTGCGCCAAAGCTTTTAAAGAGCACTTTAAAGCCAGATTTGAGCAAGTCATACAAAGCATTGCCTAACACACCGCCAGAAACCTGCTCTATCAACATCAATGTTAAAACATAGTCCTGAAAACTTCGCCCTTCTTTGGGCGGAACGGGTGTACGATTGAGTGAGAATAAGGAAGTGCCTTCAACGAAGGCATTAAATTCTTCTGAGGTAATTTCATCAGAGGAAAGGGTAATGGTGTAAGTTGGGTTAGTCATGTTGTAGATGATTTTGTGAACTGTAAAATTAAAAATAAATTTAATATTAAGTTCTTCTTCCACCTCTTTTTTTGCAGCCATTCAAACAACGTTTGTACTATTTTAGTATCACAGTGCAAATATAAAACAAAAATATATTAAAAAGTATTTTTATATAAATATTTTTAAACTATTTGTTGATTTAAAAAATTATCCTTTATGAAATAGGAAAGATATTGCTAAATGATGCTTTATTTATCGAAAGGCTACCCACCAGTATTAGATAATCTAAAATATTGATTGACAAAATAAAAAAAAGCCCATTCCTAAGATATTGGAAAGGGCTTTTTTTTCGAGAATATTATCATCTCTTATAATAAGTAGGTGGGCTATATTGGCTATTGTACGCCGTTTTGTTGGCGTTGGCATCATAACTGTACATGAGCCAAAAGAACAAAATGACAACAAACAAAAGGGTAAATTGAAAAGCCCTTGCATTTTGTTCGTAGCGATAGCGGCGATATTGCCAGTCGTCATTATCGGTATAAAAAGTGGTTTGCACAGGTGGTCGGTGGTGATAATAATTATCATAACGCGGTTCGCTGGTATTTAGCGACAATACAACAACCGCACCCACTACTAAAAGCATCATTATCATGGTCAAACGGGTTTAAAAATTTTAGAAATTAGGTTTCAGCCATTTAAACCGTCTCAGATACAGGCTACCCGGGTTTAACCTGTATCGAAGTGGCAACAAGTAGGTGAATAAGGCACAATAAGACATTTCTTAGCACTTTAAATCTATATATATAAGAGTGATTTTAGGGGCAAAATATCTCTCTGAAAATGTTTTTTTTATATAAATTGTTGTGAAGCAATGATTTAAGGAGATTGTCGAAAAAAAGTGGCGATGAAGGTTGAATAGAGATTTTGAAAGCAAAAAAAACCTCTTATCAGTGATAGTAAATTTGATTGTTCACATTTAAAATCACTTAACCATGAAAGCTTTAAAATCAAGCCGCCGAGTAGCTGTGCCTAAAAACGTGATAGAATTTAGCCGTAAGCAAGAGGGTAGCAAAAAACAACAGTTTTTCCGATTAACGACTGCCAAAGGATGGGTCTTTGTTTTGGCGATATTTATTCTGGCATTGGTGTTGATAGCTGCCATACTGATGGCAGGTGCTCAAGAATAAGTTGAGAAAGGCAAAGGAGGCTGTCTTAAATAGAGATGGATTGATATTACAAAAAAATGGAAAATAAGGTCATATTAAACCATTCTATTAAGGCAGCCTAACCCTTAATGAAAATTTGAATGATCGTAGGAAGATAAACAACATCTTCCTACGATTTTGTTGACATCAATAATGAACGTTTATTTACTTCTATAGTCAAGCGAGTTTGTGCAAATGCGGGTTTGAGTAACTGAAAAGCCTCTACGCGAGAAAGCGGTATTTGCATGGTATAAGTGACTATACAAAAGGAAAACGCATCAATCATTGAGTGTTAAACTCATTTGAGACACGGCAGCGGTAGAATATTGGACGGGTATGGTGCCCACTGTTTTAGAGCCTTTGGTGCCTTTAATTTTATAAGATTGTTTACAGGACAATATAAAACCTTCGATTTTATCGAATCTATGTCTCAATTCTTCTATTTCACTTCTAACGTGCTCTATCTTTTCAGAAAGAACATCTTCGGTCGTTTTGCCCGTGATGCGCTCAATATCAATGTCGTCAATATCATTGTTTATTTTTTGCAAAGTAAGGGCAGCATCATAATTGTTTTTAATCCATTCTTCCTCTAAATTTTTTAAAGCGATAAGTGCAAATTTGTTTTCTTTCCGAGACATGAAAACTTCAAGTTCTTTCCTTTGTGCTTTAGGTAAAGTTCTTTGAATGTACTGCATCAGTAATTCAGGTGAAATATCAATGTCGGAATCCTCAGCATCAAACGATGGGAATGTATTCATAGTTACTTTGGTTTGAGTAGGGGCATTACCTAAATGCCCTACAAAATTTATAAAATGATACTTATGGGTTGTCAAGTTCCTGTTTGCCATTAGTTTTAGTTTTGTTAAAGATGAATAATTTATTTTTCATTGTCATCAATTTTAGAGTGAAATAAACGTATGTTCAAAATATTAGAGTTGCGAAAAAATGGAGGATGTGGGGGGCATCCTCCATTTTATATTATAATTTTCCAGCTTTTCTAAGTTGTTCGAGTTTTTTTCTGATTTTAGGCAACCGTGTCCGAACTGTTGGTTCGGTAAGTCCTAATCTTTTTGCTGTTTCGTCTGAGTTATAACCTTCGGTACAGTACGTGTGTAAGATATCGAAATTTTGATTACCGATATAGGTTCGTATAGATTCGTGATAATCAATCATCAAATCGTGAAGTTCGTAGTCGAAGATAGCATATTGTAAGTCATCCGCGATATGATCAATATCATCCGAATAAAGTGACTTTGATTGATTTTTGTAATGAGTAGCTCTCTGGTGGTGGAGGCTTCTTGCAATATAATATTGAAGCTTTTTGATGCCATTAAACTTCTCATCTGTCATCTTTAGTATAGTTCTCCAAAGACTCTCATAGGTATCTTGTTCAATATCTTTCGCATCTTCTAAAGGCACATCTTTTAATACAAGTTTTATTAGCCCTCTATGCTTTTTGATACAATTGGCGAATACTTCGCTACGTGTTTGCATTTGGGCTTCACTAATCTGGATAAAATCTTCATGTGTTGCCATACTATTTCTGTTTGAATGGATGAGAAAAGAGTTTCGGTCTAATTCTGTGTTTTCCAACTCGGGGTTTGCATTTAACATTTCGGGTAAAGACTTTAGAATAATGCTCAAAGATTGTTACAAAAGATGGATTCGCTTCCATTGTAAAAGGTTTATAAGTGAGAGAATAAGGGTTAAAAAATAGCAGTTGAAATAGCGTTTATTAATAAGAGGAAAAAGAGCGAATAAAAATCTCTGGAGACAGAGAAAAAAAGATTTTTTTTAGGAAGGCAATCGTTTGGATTTGACGAAGACAATTTAAGTTTGTTTTTAATGTAAAACAAGGGGTATTAAGGATTTTTAGATTTAATAGGCGTTTTATCGCCTTATTTACTCAAACGACATAGTCATTTACGCCCCCTCAGTATTTTGGGCGGTAATTGGAATATATCAACTATGATAAAACCCTTTCCATAGTGTAATTCACTAATGGGAAGGGCTTTATTTAGAAGCAATATTCACAATAGGAGGGCGTAGAAATTTTAAAAAAGTAAGCTAAAATTTGTTTTGTTAAGAAAAAAAATATTAGTTTTGTTGTTTAAACTTTTAACGCCAAAGAAAATATATTCAATGTTTAACCAATAATCGAAGCCATTCTTACTTGACTCTTCTGTGGATACTTATTTAGCTCAAAAAACAACTTTATTTCTTTAACCGCCTAAATATCCCTAAAATGAGACTTCCCATATTAACAAACTTAGTTTTTGTATTGCTTTCTCTAAATGTTTCTGCACAGACAGCAACTGTAGTAAAAGATATTAGAGTGGGTGCAGAAAGTTCTAATCCCAAGAGTATTGTCGTGTTTAAAAATCAGGTTTATTTTATTGCTCAAAGCAGTGCAACGACAAGGCCACAAATGTTTCGTTCCAATTTGACTGGGGTAGGAACAGTACCCGTTACGGGCTTGAATTTGGGTAATAGAAATCTTGCCAGTAATTTAGTCGTTGCAGATAAATTTGGTGATTTCCCAGAGCGTCTCGTTTTTGCTACCAGCCGTATAGCTGCAGCCCCTACTCCCGTTTATGAGCTACAAAGTTTTGATGGAACTGCTAATACACTTGCTCAAAATATATCGGAAAAGATAGGAGATGATTTTGAGAATCCGATAACCAGCCCAATTAAACAAATAGAATTGACGACAGGTTTATCTTATGATAACAATGGTCCCAATGCCCAAAGCATTAATCCCATAACGCTGCATGAAAATGGGGAAGCCCACTATTCCAATTTCCCTTTTGGCAATCCATCCTCAAACACAGCAGGCTATCGGTGGGTACAAGACCTTGATAAAAACACTGCAGGACAGGATATGGCGTTTCCAACTAACACGGGGTTTTGGGGTTCTTGTAGTGAAAGATGATGATATTGATGATGAGAAAATTCGAGGAAGAGATGACAATGGTTGTCCTTCAACAGGCTATTTTATCTGGAAAAATAGTAAAAAAAGACTAAATCATAAAGCATAGTAAGTTCTAATTCTAATTCTAATTGTATTTAATAGTAATAAGTGCTTAGACTGATTTGTTTAGGAAAATATAAATGCTATTAAATAATTGATTATTAAATGCCTAAAACATTTAGCAGAAGATTTTCAATCTATTGAAAACCAAGAGTCCCAAAATAATGGACTGTCTTATTATTTCAATACATTGGCTGTAGATGAAGTAGGCAATATCATCCCTTATGGATATAATGTTTCAAAAAAATGGGCTTTCCATAACATATCGGCTTCTAAAACTTTAAGACAAAGTTTTATCGATGTTAAAACGCCATTGTTGAAAGGAGTAAAAGAGGTTGTACATCAAAGTATTGCCTATTTACATCACCATACCAATATTAAATTTGCAAATGCTACGAACATAATCGAATCTATATCTTATAATTAGCCCGTTTTCAACAAATTTTTAGGCACAAATCATAAGTAAATGGCAATAACAATTTTAAAATCGGAATTCTGCTAATGTATGAACTGTTAAATTAGTTTACCTCAAGGCGAGCGTAAAATGACCTTACCTTGATTGTCAAGTATAGGGTCTCCATTTTTGTCTTGCACCAATATGGTTTGGCTGAAAGTTTGAGGCTTTGTTTGACCATTGCGCCAAACGATGAAAGCTAAGGCGAATAGTCCTATTAATCCAAAAATAAGGGTAGAGTTATATTTTCGTTTATTACCTATCGGTTTATGCGTTCCATACTGAGGGGGTGATACTTGTTCCCACAGAGCTGCATCATCAGGCAATCGGTCAATAATTTGGATGAGCGTAAAGTTGATTTGCGATAAAGTGCGCTGCGCCTCCTCATGACTAAAGTGATTTAGCCTTCTGGTACGCTCAAAATCTTCAAAACGGGCTGCCGTTTGAATGACTTCATTGAGTGCCTCTTTATCTTGAAAATTAGCTGTTTGTCGTCGTAAGATTTCTACAACGTCTCGGGTTTTACCTTCGCTGATGTGGGTTTTTAATTGTAATTTCATCTGATATTCGTTTGAAAGGGGCATTAACAACTATTAAACATGAAAGGTAATGCATGATTAGAAGGCTATCATTTGAGGTATTTAGAACAAATATACTGAATATTTAATTGTTTGTATCAGTTTTGGGGTGTTTTCACAAAAAAATATAAGTAAAAATATAAGTTCTCTTAATTCTCATTATGTTAATATAATTGCAATTATACAGCCACGAATTGCACGAATTTTCACTAATCGTTATATCAAGAATTAGTGAAAATTCGTGCAATT
>JAYVKQ010000881.1:0-15861 GCA_043768285.1 Saprospiraceae bacterium
GAAAATATTTATGTAAATTACAAAAAACAATGAAAGAACCCATCATCGCACAATCTTTTGATAGTCAGGAGGTTAAGGCTATAAAAGTGGATACCTTATTTGGTAGTATCAAGGTATTGGGACACAATCACGACACGATTGATGTAGAGATGTATTGGGATGCGTGGCGTTTCAATACCTCAAAAGAGCGTCTCCAAAAGGAATTGGATCAATATAATTTTAAGATTGAACAGGAAGGCGATACGCTGTTTTTAAGTAGTTCGGTGGAGGGCGAAAAGACGGATATTTTCAATGCGTTAAGCACTAAAATCAAATTTGCTAATCTTTCATTTATCATTTACATCCCCGAGCATATTTTTATTGAAACCCATTTGGTGACACAAGCGGGGCAGATTTATCTTAAAAATATAAAGGGCAAACACTATGTCCATACAAGAATGGGGACGATTGACATCATCAATGTTAAGGGTGAGGTAAAAGGAAAAACGGCTTTGGGTACTATTAATGTGCGGGATTGTCAAGCAAAAATGGATGTATCGAGTTTGGCAGGCTCGATAGAAGTCGTTGATAGTGAAGGCGATATGATTTTTGATACCTCGGCAGGGACTATTGAATTATTCAATTTGGTCGGTCATATTGATGCCAAAACTGCGGCAGGTACGATAGATGCCAATAAGATTACGGGTACGTTGCATATCTCAACGTCGGCGGGAACTATTGACATAAAAGCCATGCACGGGGGCATTAGTGGGCATACGGGATCTGGTACTATTGATGCTGAAATATTGACGTTGGGCGATTATGTGGATTTGACTTCCAATATGGGCAGCATTACCGTAAGGATGCCTATGTCGGAAGGTGTCAATTTGGACATAGAAGGCAATCGGGTCAGAGGGGCAAAATTTAATGATTTTGAAGGTATTTCTGATAGAAAACGGGTGCTTGGCAAAGCCAATGGTGGCGGTAAAATTATTTATTTGCGCTCTCGCATGGGTAGTGTTAGGCTAAGAACACCAAAAGGAACGTTTCAAAATTTTAGTCAATCATTTAAAGACCCGCAATTCACGCTGCCCAGCAATTTTTTTGCCCGAAATACTGAGGGGGTACTATTATCCTTAGCGATATGCGTTATTTTGACTTACGGCTTGAGTTCTATTCTCTATTTCTCAACAGAAATGTTCAATAACTTCAACGCATTAAAAGAAATTTATATTGGTGTTTTTATAAGCAATGTCATCAATGGTGTGATGGTTATGATAACCACTTATTTTTTTACGCAATATATAGCCGAAAAAATCAAGAAAACGGGAACACAATACACCATATTGGTTGTTTTAACCTTTATCACTTGCTTTATATGTCAAACTTTTCTCTATTTTTTGTATTGGCGCAATATAGATGACAGTGTGTTTAGGCGTGAACCTAATGTGAGAGGCAGCTCTAATTTATATATGATGATACCGCCTTTTGTAGCGTGCGTTTACTTCTTTTTTTGGCAGCGTTCAAGGCAAATTACTCGAAAAATTTCTGACCAAGAGTTTCAATTAGTTAACCTTGAAAAACTGAAAACTAAAGCGGAATTGGATGCACTGCAAGCCCGTATCAACCCCCATTTTTTGTATAATTCGTTGAATAGTATTGCAGGTTTAGTACATCACGACCCCGATAAAGCCGAGCAAATGACCCTGCTTTTATCCAAACTTTTTCGCTACACGATTGGTACTAAAGACCATCATTTTAACACTATCGAGAGCGAATTAGAAATTGTGAAAACCTATTTAGCAATCGAGCAAGTGCGTTTTGAAGATAGATTAAAATACACCGTTTCTGTTCAAAATGGTTTAGAAAACAAGGAAATACCGCGCTTTTTGCTACAACCTATTGTTGAAAATGCGATAAAACACGGTATTTCAAAAGTGACAGAGCAAGGCGAAATTCACGTCAATATCACACAAGAAGGCGATTTTTTACGCCTCGCTGTGCATGATAATGGACCCGCTTTTTCGGATACTTTTTTCACAGGCTACGGTCTGCAAAGTATTCAAGACAAGCTAAAATTACTTTACGCGGGAAAAGCCCAATTTGACATACAAAACACGGATTATAAACAAGTCATAATACAATTGCCATGCTGAAAACAATATTAATTGACGATGAACCTTTGGCAATCAGCCGTTTGAAACGCTTACTCGGACGTTATGAGAGCGATTTTAATATCATTGCCGATGCGAAAAATGGGCAAGAGGGTTTGGATTTGATTGAACACTACCAGCCCGATGTCATTTTCTTAGATATTGAAATGCCCCTGATGAGTGGTTTTGAAATGCTTTCAAAACTCTCCTATATGCCAACGGTGGTATTCGCCACGGCTTTTGACCAATACGCCATCAGAGCGTTTGAGGAAAACTCTATTGACTATTTATTGAAACCCATTGAGGCAGAACGCTTAGAAAAAACAGTTGAAAAACTGCGCAAACACGTTCAAAAACCCGTTGAAAACCTTTTCAATGCCAACCTTTTAGAGATGTTGGAAAAACTGAAACCGAAGAAAGACATTCATTCCATTTCTGTAAAATCGGGCGAGCGCATATTGTTTATTGCCCTCGCAGACATCAGCCATTTTTTAGCCGATGACAAATATATTTTTCTGCACACCCTCGATGGCAAGCAGCATTTGACCAACTACACCATCACAACGTTAGAAGAAAAGCTGCCCCATAATTTTGTCCGAATTAGTCGTTCTGCCATTATTAATACTTTGATTATCAAAGAATTACAAAAGGAATTTAATGGCAAATATGTGGTCTTGATGCGCGATGTGAAGCAATCTAAAATCAAAACGGGTAGTTCGTTTGGAGATGTTGTTCGCCGATTGATGGAGATTTGATGTGCAAAGTATGCTTGAGCTTTATTCGTTTGGGCGGTATATTTGTGCTTTTTTTATAAATACTAAGAATACATAAAACATGAAGAAAATAAAAACGTATTTCGTTGACGCTTTCACAAATCAAAAATTTAAAGGCAATCCAGCGGCGGTTTGTATTGTCGAAAATGATTTGGATAGTTCAACTATGCAAAGTATTGCCACTGAAATTGGTTTTTCGGAAACGGCATTTATACAACAAATCACAGGCAACACCTATAATATAAGGTTTTTTACGCCGAAAACAGAAATTCCATTGTGTGGACACGCTACTTTGGCATCGTCAAAAATTGTTTTTGACACAACTTTATGTGATAGTATAACATTCATCAACTGTAACAAGGTAGAATTATTCGTTGAAAAAGTAGGGCATACAATCAAAATGCAATTTCCTGTTTATGACACGGCAGAAATTGATGTACCTCAAAAAATGTTAGTTGCGCTTGGTATCACCGAACTTGCTAATATACGGTACAATCATGACAACAAAATAATTTTAATCGAAATTAATAATGCCCTTGATTTAGCACATTTGAAACCTAATTTTAGGACATTGGTAGATTCCTATACGGGTATAAATGGTGTTTTAGTAACCGCTCTGTCAGACAGCGCCGATTTTGATTTTCATTACAGATATTTTTGGCCTTGGGCTGGCACTGATGAAGACCCGGTAACGGGAGGTGTTCAAACTTTTTTAACAAAATACTGGGCAATACGATTGAATAAAACTCAATTCAATGCGTATCAATCTTCATTCAGAACAGGAACAATGCGCACAGAACTTTTACTCGACAAAGTTTGCATTTTAGGAGAAGCCGTAACTGTATTAGAAGGACATTTTATGATATAATTTGCGCCCATCGGTTCAAGGTGTGTCAAAAGTATTTGATAGAACAGCTGGTATGTAGTCTCATTTTCACCTATTAGTTAGACATTTCTAAAGTAGTATATCAAAGTAATATTACAAAAAAGAGGGAGTGCAGCTGCACCCCCTCGACCTGTCCCGATACTATCGGGCGTATTTTGTATAACAAAAATCAAATATTACTCAATTACCAATTTCTGCGTGAGGCTTTGACCTTCTTTGTTTTGTAAACGCACAAGGTATATGCCGTGTACCAAATTACCCTTTTCAATCGTAAACATTTCACCATTGTTGGCAGGCAGCGATTGTACGGCTTGACCCACGAGGTTGAAAATGGTTACAGAATGGACAGCATTGGTCGGATTATCAAAAGACAAGATAGCATAATCCGTTGCTGGATTAGGTGCTAATTGTACTTTAGTTGCCGTCGTTAAATCCCTTGTACTTGTAATCGTTGTACAAGTATTGAAACGATAAATAGGTATAACAAAGTCCGTACCTGTAGCAGGTATTCTAAATATACGGTTTTTATCCGCATTAGCACAAGGGGCAGCTAAAGCGCGTTCATCTTCGGTTGCACCATTAGCACCATCACCCCAGTTATCACCATTGATAAATTTATACTGAATTGTATCATTAGCGGGGCGTGTTACTTTAACTGTAACGGAATACACACTATCTGCAACAGGTGTTCCAATCGTCATTTGTTTAGCAACACCTGGGTTCCAATCAGCTTGGTCAGGCGAACCTAATGCGCCAGTTACACGCAAACCACCTGCATGTAGTTTTTTACCCGTCCCTTTCAACGTCACGCGGAAAGTGATATTAACCACGCTGGGTTCAACTGTTGTGCAAGTATTAAAACGATAGATAGGCAACGTAACATCAGTAGCACCAGCGGCTAATCTGAAAATACGATTTTTGTCAGCATTGGCACAAGGCGCGGCTAAAGCGCGTTCATCTTCAGTTGCGCCATTGACACCATCACCCCAGTTGTCACCATTCACAAATTTGAATACAATTGTATCATTGGCTGGACGTGGTACTTTCAATGTTACGGTGTAGATACTATCACCAACGGGAGCAGTTCCAGCTAAAGCCATTTTCAAAGCACTGGCAGGATTCCAATCGGGTTGGTCAGGCGAGCCTAAAGCACCTGTTACGCGCAAACCACCTGCGTGTAGTTTTTTACCCGTCCCTTTTAAAGTTACTCTAAATGTAACATTAACAGGTGGCGGTGCTGCACCTACCACATTACAGGTATTGAAAATATAGGTCGGTAAGGTTAATTGAGTTACGCCAACAGGCAATTTGAAGATGCGATTTTTATCGCTATTTGCACAAGGCGCACCTAATGCACGTTCATCTTCGGTTGCACCGTTTGCACCATCGCCCCAGTTATCGCCATTGACGAATTTATAGACAATTGTATCGTTAGTCGGGCGTTTTACTTTAAGTGTAACGGAATAAACACTATCGGCAGTAGGTGTGCCGATTGCCATTTTCAAGGCACTGCCGGGGTTCCAATCGGGTTGTTCTACTGCAGCCAAAGCACCTGTCACGCGCAAACCACCCGCGTGTAGTTTTTTGCCTGTTCCTTTCAAGGTTACTTTAAACGTGACATCAACAGTATTGACTGCTGCAACCGTAACAGTATTGCACGTATTGAACACATAAATAGGCAAAACGGTATCCGTAACACCTACTTTAAATTTGAAAATGCGGTTTTTGTCACCGCTTGCTTGTGCGCAAGGAGCACCCAAACCGCGCTCATCCTCAGTTGCGCCATTAGCACCATCGCCCCAATTGTCGCCATTGATAAATTTGAAAAGAACCGAGTCAGTTGCTGCGGGTTTTGGTACTTTAAGCGTGACAGCATAGACACTATCTGCCGTTGCAGATGCCAAGAGCATTGTTTTTGCACTCGCTGGATTCCAATCAGGTTGGTCAGTTGAGCCTAAACCACCTGTAACACGTAAACCTCCGCCATGGAGTTTTTTGCCTGTTCCTTTAAGCGTAACGCGGAACGTGACATTGACCGTCTGAGCTTGTATTGCTTGGGCAGTAAATATTGCCAAAGCAATAAAGATGTAGAGTTTTTTCATGAAAAATAGTAAAATTTGATTAAGAAAAATTGGTTTATTAAATTTTGCTGTTGATAAAATGACAATAATATGTCAATTGAGGCACGAAATTAATATTTTACCTAATATCTCATTTACTTTTTTGTAAAAAAACAAATTTTGCATTGGGAAATACTGAGGGGTAATCCATCGAAAATGACAATTAAGAATATCTTATTTCAACTTTGAAATATCATCCAAAATATAAACCCCTCTACCATATGTACCAATCACCAATTTCCTATCGCGTGGATGCAAAAACATATCATTGATAGAGACAGAAGCCGGTAAATTGCCACTGATTGCCACCCAATTTTTCTCTTTCTTCTTGCGCATGTACACGCCCATATCCGTCCCGCAGTATAAATTGCCATTGTCAAAATCTTCTATCACCACATTAACGGGCGAAGCGGGTAGATTGGTACTGATATTTTTCCACGTTTTGCCTTTGTTTGCAGATTCAAAAATATAAGGTATTGGATTATCAGCACGGCGGTCATTCAATACAACGATGACTTTATTATCATCAAAAACAGAGGTTGTTATTTTGATAACGTGCTTATAGTAAGGCAAACCATTGGTGATTTCTTTCCAATCGCTTCCACCATTATCAGTAAGCCAAACCCTCCCATCGTCTGTACCTGCGTAAAGAATATTGGATTTAGTGCCCCCCTCAGTAATGGACGTAATCGCTTGATGGTAAATGAGATACGGATATACACCTTTTCTATCGGGTCGGTTATAACTCAAATCATTACTGATGCGTTGCCAAGTCGTACCAGTGTCTTTGGATTTATAAACGTGTTGCAAACCATGATACAAAACCTTATTGTCAAATTTAGATAGGGTAGTGGCTGCCAACCAATCTGCCCGAAGGCTATCCACTGCACCGACCAAAAAATCATTGATACGACCCGCCCTGCGCCGTTGCCCTTTTTGCGCCATATCCGTTTTCATCAATCGCCCATAGTAGCTGCTTGAAAAAACGATATTCGAGTTGGCAGGGTCAATTTGTATCTGCGTACCCTCGCCACCAGGAGCCATTTGCCACGGGCGTAGCGACGCATCACTTTTTTTGCCAAAAGTATTGGTTTCGTTGCCACTCATAGTACCTTCGTCTTGAACAGAACCGAATATATTAAACGGTTTACTCATGTCATATGCCACTGTATAGAACTGCGTGGTTGGAATAACATCAAAAAAGTTATCCCATTTTTGACCTCCATTTTTTGATAATACGACACCGCCATCGTTGCCCAATATCACAAAGTCAGGATTTTTGGGGTCAAACCATAAGGCGTGGTTATCACCGTGTGTATATTCGCTTGTTGTATCTGTTGCTTCCCATTTTGCCCACGTTTTACCAGCGTCTTTGGATATTGCTTTTTCGACACCCAAAGCATATATCTGGTTTTCATTATTAGGATGTACGCGGATTTGACTGAACACCCAACCATATGTGCCACTAAAAGGCTTTACAAAATCATGTACTTCGCCCATTTTTTTCCACGTTTCGCCTTTATCATCGCTGCGATAAATGGCAGCCCCAATCACTACTTTTTGCACAATGCGCTCATAGCTATCGGTTTCCCCTGGGTTAGGGTCTCGCTTTTTAGTATGGTCATCAACATAGGCATACAGCACATTTGGATTAGACGCGCTGACTGTCAAACCAATGCGCCCTGTCATTTTAGTTTCGGGTAAACCTTTGTTGATAATGCGCCACGTTTTACCTGCGTCCATTGATTTATAGATATGGTCGCCATCTTCTGGTGTAGGGTCGCTATACCGCTTACGGATGCGATTCCACATCGAAGCATATAGTATATTAGTATCGGATGGGTCGAGCACGAGGTCAATACAGCCCGATTTGTCGTCCACAAAAAGCACTTTTTCCCACGTTTTGCCGCCGTTTATGGTCTTATATACCCCCCTATCGGCATTATATGTCCATTCGTTACCACTGGCTGCGGCATAGACAATATCTGGATTTGTTGGGTGAACAATAATCCGCGCAATAGTACCCGTATTGGTCAAGCCCAAATGTTGAAATGTCTTACCACCATCAATGGTTTTATAGATGCCCACACCCGGCAGCGATGCGCGTAGAATATTCGCTTCACCTGTTCCGACATACATGATATTCGGATTAGACGGTGCTAACCCAATGCTACCAATGGCTTGTGTGGCTTCTTTATCGAATAGGGATAGCCATGATGTGCCGCCATCTTCGGTTTTCCATAAGCCACTCGTAGCAAAACCCGCGTAGAATAGGGAGGGGTTGCCCGCAATACCCGCCACATCGGTACATCGTCCACTGCGCATATCGGGTCCTGTCAATCGCCATTGGGTATTTTTATAAGGCGATGCAGCCATGAGTTTCTGCTGATTTTTAGAAGATTGAAGTAGGGTAGTGCCTTGTTGGGCTATGAGGTTTAGCGTATATATCAGCAAACCCAATACAATTGTTAGTTTTTTCATTGATTAAGCCTTTCATTAAATGATTAAAAGCTCAAATATGAGAAAATTATTGAGATTGGTTTTGGTTTTTCTACGAAAGGGAGTGAATGGTGGTTTAAAGAAATTTTTATATGTTTTTTAATTGGTAGGATATTTAAAACAATTTCTACCATCTAATAAAAATTTTTTCCTATATTTGCCTACAAATTCTATCAACCAAAAGCAAACAACAATGAAGCAGCACTACACCCTCTACACCCTTCTCTTTTCCCTTTTCACGATAACACTATTCGGGCAGCAAAAACCCTGCAACAACTACGCCTGCGTGATAGACAAAGTAGAACACCTAATGAAACAATCCCAAAAGGACTACAAAGCCATTTTGGATAACCTCGATTCTGCCGAAGGATACCCCGATAGCAAGGCGGAACAGATTCGCACTCTGCGGCGGCGGGTGTTTGTTTTGATTGAAAATGAGAAAAATGAGGCGAAAAGGGCAATAAAACAAATGTACAAAGCCCAAAATGCAGAAATGCATGCTCAGAATGAAAGAATGCAAGCGCAAAAAGCTATGGAAGATGCGATAAAACAATTAGAGATTGAAAAACAAACGGCGATTGCAGAAAAAACAAAAGCACAAGCTGCGGAAGCTAAAGCAAAGGCAGTTTTAGATAAGATTTATTTTTATGATGGTAAATTTGGTTTAGCTTCTAAACTGTTTCTTGGAAGTCCTATCTATGGCTTTATAGACAAGGACTTAAATACTAAAATTGACTTCAATTATCATAAAGCATTGCCGTTTGATGATATTGGCTTTGCCAAAGTTTCGAAGGATTATAATGATATAGCCCTCATCATTGATACACTTGGATATGAATATAAATTGGCAACCGATATGCTGCAATTAGATTCAAATATTACAGCATTAGACTTGAGAGAAAAAAAATTTGACAATATACCCCCCTCAGTATTTCGACACAAACAACTCCAAATATTGTTGTTGAATTATGATAGCCTCAAAACACTATCGGACGAAATCGGCGGACTAACGCAGCTTAAATGTCTAAACCTACAACACAATAGTCTTACTAATTTGCCTACCGAGTTCACGAAACTTACTAATTTAAGGTCTTTAAATTTAGGGTCTAATCAATTCACTCAATTCCCAACAGAATTATACAAATTGACGCATTTGCAGTTTTTAGATTTAGGTGATAATCCAATCATTAACTTTTCTTTAGAAGGCATATCTAATTTAACAAAATTGCAATCTCTATTGCTCTATAACCTCAACTTGAAAAGCCTTCCGGTCGAAATTGGGCAATTAAAAGCCTTACGATATTTGAATTTGCATAAAAATCAACTAAAAAATCTTCCCTTAGTGTTTAACGAACTATCTAATTTGCAAGAACTGATATTAGGAGAGAACCAACTCACGAACTTAACTGGCATAACAAACTTAACAAATTTGCAAACTTTAGATTTAATTGATAATGAAATAACTACCCTGCCTGATGAAATAAAAAATTTGAAACATCTAAAAGTGCTCAATTTGAGTGGTAACTCTATTTCAATAGAGGAACAAACGAGAATAAAAGCACTACTCCCCAATTGCCGAGTTTCGTTTAATGAAGATTTAGCTAACGAGGTTTTTTCTACGTTTTTTACGAAGCCTGAAGAGAAAAAAGACACAATTGCTATCATGTATGATATTATTATGCTGATTAAAGATTTAGAAAATCAATACATGGCTGATACCTCAATGCTAAATGTTAAAATTGAGTTAGCTATTCAATATAATGAAATCGCTTGGTATCTTTTACAAAAAGGGGCGTTTATCGAAGCTGAACAATGCATCAGAAAAGGCTTAGGCTTTGACGCTACAAATGTATTTTTGCCCACTAATTTGCCAACTTCCTTACTACTTCAAGGTAAATATCAAGAAGCTGAAAATGCGTATAAAGTATGGAAAAATAGACCTTTTAATCAACAAGACCTCCCTTTATACAAAGATATTTTTTTAGAAGATTTAAAAACTTTGGAGAAAATAGGTGTAATACCTAACGAAAGACGAATAGATGTTGAGAAAGTGCGACTTTTACTTACGAATGAATAAATTGAACAAAGCAATTTTGGATAACCTCGATTCTGCCGAAGGATACCCCGATAGCATGGTGGAACAGATACGGGGGCTGCGGCGGGGGCTGTTTGTTTTGAAAATAATTACACTTTTTTCGAGCAAAGATTTAGGGTAAGTAAACAAATCCCTTCTCAAATTTAATCCACGAAGATAAAGATTTCCTTATATTTGCCTACTTTATCCATCATCCAAAAACGAAAAACAATGAAACAATACTACAAATTCTACGCTTTACTTTTCACGCTTCTCTTTATCCTTTGCAGCACCCCCTCAGTATTCGGGCAGCAAATACCCTGCAACAACTACGCCTGTGTTATAGAAAAAGTAGAACGCCTAATGAAGCAAACCCAAAAGGACTACAAAGCCATTTTGGATAACCTCGATTCGGCAGAAGGATATCCTGATAATAAACCTGAACAGATACGTACACTGCGGCGGCGGGTTTTTGTTTTGATTGAAAATGAAAAAAATGAGGCGAAAATGGCAAACCAAGCAATGAAAAAGGCAGAATATGCAGAAATACAAGCTAAAAAAGCCATGCAAAAAGCAATGGAACAATTAGAAATTGAAAAACAAACAGCGATTATTGAAAAAACTAAAGCGCAAGCAGCAGAAGCTAAAGCAACGGCAGTATTAGATAAAATTTATTTTTATAATGGTACTTTTGGTTTGGCTTACAGTGAAGAAGCCTATTATAAAAGATATGGTTTTATTAATAGAAACCTCGAAACTAAAATCGAATTCAAATATACCGAAGCATTGCCTTTTGACTATGAAGGGTTTGCCAAAGTAAAACGCGATGATATGTATTTTTTAATTGATACAACGGGGCATGAATACCGATTAGCCACTGAGATAAATCAATTGGATTCGAGTATTGTCGCTTTGGATTTAAGAGGAAAAAATTTGAGTACAGTACCCCCCTCAGTATTTCAACAAAAACAACTGCTCATTTTATTGCTTTCAAATAATCAATTGACGGATATACCCAGTAGTATTGGTCAGTTAATTAATGTTCAATATTTAAACTTAAGTGGTAACTATTTGGCAAGTTTGCCTAATGATATTGGCAAATTAAAGAGCCTTCAATATTCTAATTTAGGTCAAAATAAATTGAAAGAATTACCCGCTGAGATAGGTAATTGGACGCAATTGCATGAGTTAAACTTAAACGATAATCTTATGTTAAGACTGCCAGATACGATTAAAGATTTGGTGAAATTGCAATACCTATACTTGCGGGGCGGTAATGAATTGCCACATGAAGAACGCGTAAAAATTGAGGAACGACTACCCAATTGCCATATCTTTTTTTACTGAAAAATAAGCCATTTTGGATAACCTCGATTCGGCAGAAGGATACCCCCGATAGCAACCCCTTTTCAATTTTGTGTAACACTGTTGCATAATTTAATACCATCAATAAAAAAAAACATATATTTGCCTATAATATCTTTCAGCAGAAAACAAGCAACAATGAAGCAGCACCTATATCACCTATCTCTCATCATCTTTCTCCTCTTTTTATGCACCCCCTTCCTATTCGGGCAGCAAAAACCCTGCAACAACTACGCCTGTGTGATAGACAAAGTAGAACGCCTGATGAAACAAACCCAAAAGGACTATAAAGCCATTTTGGATAACCTTGATTCGGCGGAAGGCTACCCCGATAGCAAGGCGGAAGAGATTCGGGGGCTGCGGCGGCGGGTGTTTGTTTTAATTGAAAATGAGAAAAATGAGGCGAAAAGGGCGAGAGATGAAGCGAAAAAGCAAACGGAGATTTCTCAAAAGGCGTTGGCGCAAGTGGAAATTGAAAAACAAACGGCTGTTGCTGAAAAAACTAAAGCACAAGCAGCAGAAGCTAAAGCAAAGTCAGTTTTGGATAAAATTTATTTTTATGATGGGAAGTTTGGTTTAGCTTATTTAGGAGGCGGCTTTGGAAGATATGGCTTCATTGATAAAAACCTTAATGTTAAAATAGATTTTAAATATGAAGAAGCCTTACCATTTGATAATAAAGGTTTTGCAAAAGTTAAATTTGGTAGTGCTGATTTTTTGATTGATACAAATGGACATGAATACAAATTACAATATGACATTAATCAATTAGATTCAAGCATTACAGCTTTAGATTTACGTAATAAAAATCTCACTAATATACCTTCTGTAGTGTTTGATCAAGCCCAATTAAAAGTTTTGTTACTGGACAAAAATCAAATAACGAACCTACCTATTGAAATAAAGATGTTAACTAACCTACAATTTTTGAGCTTAACTCATAACCACATTTCAATTTTACCTTTTGAAATAGAAAAGTTAACGAACTTGCTTTTATTAGATTTTAGTTTTAATAGACTTACCCAAATTCCAATCGGATTAAGCAATTTATCAAATCTTCTTTCTTTAAGCTTAATGGGTAATCAATTAGAAAATTTCCCAAATGAATTTTGTAATCTAACAAAATTAAAATCCTTGACTTTAAGAGGGAATAAATTGTTACAAATTCCTGTCGAAATCAAAAACTTAAGAAACTTAGAATATTTAGATTTAATAAAAAATAGGCTTACAAATATTCCCGATGAAGTAAGAAATCTAAAAAAGTTGAATTATTTTCTTTTGATTGGAAATAAATTCACAAAAGAAGAGCTAGAAAAAATAAAAAAACTATTACCGAACTGTGAAATCATATTCTAACCCCCTCAGTAAAAAATCAAAAATATGCTAAAAAACGAAGATTGGCTCGACATCATAGACGACATACAAGACCAAAAAGCCGTAATTTTTTCATAAAAAAAGAAAACTATGACACCCGATTTGCACATTCATTTTTCAGAGATAACAAAATTAATTAGGCAAGCAGGATATGAAACGCTAAAAAAAATCAAGACAGACTTGATAAAGTTAAAACTCTCAACATTGTTGAGAGAATCACCATATTCATACATTTTAAAACCTTTTTAGAGAAAACGATAAAAACAATTGATAATGAATTTAACAACGAATGACAACGCTTACAAATACCTTTTAGACACTATTTCTCAAGTATATCGTCAAGGGCGTAATACGGCTTATAAAATGGCGGATACGGTTTTGCTTAAAACAAATTGGCAAATTGGGCAGCATATTGTCGAATTTGACCAAAAAGGGCAGCAACGTGCGCCTTATGGTAAGATTTTGTTAGAATCTCTTTCACGAGACTTGACACTCATGCATGGCAAAGGGTTCAGTCGGTCAAATCTCAATTATATGCGCTTATTGTATGTGCGTTATCCAATTTGTGAGATGCTGTCTCACAAATTGAGTTGGTCGCATTATTGCGAATTTGTGAAAATTGATAACGAACTTGAACGCAGTTTCTATGAAAAACAAAGCGAATTAGAAAATTGGTCTATTTCAGAATTGAAACGTCAAAAAAGCACAGCTTTGTTTCTGCGTTTGGCAGGAAGCAGAGATAAAGAAGGTATTTTAAAATTGGCAAAGAAAGGACGTATTATTGAAACGCCCGAAGACATACTTTGTGACCCTTATGTTTTTGAATTTTTGAAAATTCCAGCACCTTATCGCTTATCAGAAAAGAAGTTAGAAACGCTTTTGTTGGATAATTTACAATCCTTTTTACTTGAATTAGGCAAGGGATTCACTTTTGTTGGACGACAGTACCGCATTACTTTGAATAATGAAGACTATAACGTAGATTTGGTATTTTATCACCGTTTTTTGCGTTGTTTTGTATTGATTGACCTCAAAATGAATAAGATTAAGCATTACGATATTGGGCAAATGAACATGTACTTAGGTTATTTCGCCAATGAAGAAACAACCAAAAATGAAAATCCGCCAATCGGGATTATTTTAACCCGTGATAAAGATGATTTACTTGTTCAATATGCAACGTATGGAATGAGTAGTCAATTATTTGTTTCAAAATATCAACTGTATTTGCCTGATATTCAGGAGTTAAGAATACAGTTAGAGCGTATTCTAAATCAACCAGATGAAGAAGATACATCTGAATAAAATTTTTAATTTGAATTTGTGAGACGCCGTCTCACAAATTCAAATTAAGTAAAAATACAATATTTAAAAACTACTAACCCCTCATTAAAAATAGTAAAAACCATAAAAATGCCCAACATCACCGCGTCCGACTGGCTCGACATCATAGACGACATACAAGACCAAAAAGCCGTCTTGCTGATAGGTCCCGAAATCATGAAAATTGAGGGAAAATCTTTGAGCGGACACATTCGAGACAGCTTGAATGAACGCAACGCTGACGATATTGCCTATTACTACGAGCGCGATGGGTTTTTCCTATTCAAATCGCCCGAAAGCAAGGTACGGGTGGCGCGACAAGTGAAGCGTTTTTATCGGGATATGCAGCCCGATGAAGCTATTTTGCAGCGCATTGTCCAAATACCGTTTCATTTGGTGATGTCGGTCAATCCCGATACGTTTGTGTCAGAGGCGTTTTATAAGTCGGGCGTGAAGCACCGTTTTCATTATTTTCAACACCGCCATCGGGATAATGAAAATGATGAAATTGAAAAACCGACCAAAGCCTTACCTTTGGTCTATAACATGTTTGGCTCAAAAGACCAAGACGATTCCTTAGTATTGGACTACGATGATGTCTATAAAATGCTGCAATCGGCATTGGGTACGGTAGGTTTGCCCAAAAAACTGATGCGCGTATTTCAAGAAGCCAGCACCTATATTTTCTTAGGTTTTCAGTTCGATAAATGGTATTCGCAGCTATTGCTCAAATTTTTGAGCGATAACGGGCGCATCGAAAAGCGCATATCTATCAACAACCCTGTCAAAGATTTGGATACCAATGGTTTCGTAGTCAATCAATTTCAAATCCAATTTATGGGCGACCAATATGATTTCTTTGGCGAACTCTATAAACGCTGCGCAGATGCTAAAATACTGAGGGGGGGTAGTGCCGAGGCAAATTGCCCAGAAGCGGTTGCTATATTGAAACAATTAGCAATCGGCGAAATAGACAACGCCCTCGAAGACCTACACAAAGCTGCGAAAGGGCATGATTGGGAAAACGATGTGATTATGCTAAAAGCCCGTTATGCCAAGTTGGAAGATGATAAAGACAAGACGGATAGTAGAGATTATAAAACGAATTTAGCTCAAATCATAGATTCGATTATTGAATATTCTAAAAAAGTTTGCCCATGAGTACCGTAACGCAAAACAAACGGTATCCGGGTGTCAAACCGTTTGAAATAGCAGAACGCGACCTGTTTTTTGGACGCGATAAAGACATAGAAGACCTACTCGACCTCGTTTGGTTAGAAAAACTCGTGGTGCTATTCGGCAAATCGGGTTATGG
>JAYVKQ010000882.1:0-6882 GCA_043768285.1 Saprospiraceae bacterium
ATGATGACGGCTTTAACGTCTGCCTTTTTGAACAAACCTGTCAAACCGTTTATTGCTATGACGGGCGAAATCACTTTGCGCGGTAAGGTATTGCCCGTAGGTGGTATCAAAGAAAAAATATTGGCGGCAAAACGGGCGGGCTGTAAAGAAATTATTTTGTGCAAAGACAATCAAAAAGACGTAGAAGAAATCAATCAAGCCTATTTAGATGGTTTGACATTCAGATACGTGGATAGAATGACGGATGTGTTGGATATTGCATTAAACGGTAAGTAATAATTGATTTGGTAATATTGTAGTAAGTGGAACGGAACGCTGTTCAATTATGGGTAGGTGCACCGGAACAGCGTTCCGTTGCACCTACCCCCTCAGTATTTTATCAAAAAACGACAAATAAAATGCTCAAAAATACCCTCCTTTTCAAATTCAAAAGTGCCGTTGAGCATTACATTAAGCACTTAGGCACATTTATGAGCGCGGTCATGACGTTTGGACTTGGCTTTTTGCTCATTGGTTTAGACTATTTTTTCCCTATCGTAAATTTTCAAATCGGCTTAGAATGGTATATCTCATTGATACCCATTATCAATGTGTTTATATCCATTTTGATTGCCATTTTGCTTACCACATTTTCAGTTATTTTTGTTGTCAAACAATTGGCTTCTTCACAATTTTCGCCGCGTATTTTGCGATATTTCTTAGCAAACGATTTAAAAGTACAGCAATTTATCGGTATTTTTATAGGCACTATTGCCTTATGCCTGTTGCCACAAATTGCCATTATTTTTCTAAAAAAACCGTTAATAATTACCGTAAGCGTTGCCTTACTCTTGTGTTTTCGTTGCCTTGTATGGTCATATCCCAAAATGATTACGCATTTGAGCGACAATATGAATGTCTCTACAATCACCAATCGCATCAAGTGCGAAGTGATGAATGAAATACACGCTTTATACCAAAAAGATTGGCAAACTGGCGAACGCTTGTTATACAAACGCAATCAAAGAGATAAGTCAAAAGAAGGTATTTTCATTATTACCCCTTTTGAAAGTGGCTATTTGGATAAGGTAAATTATGAGCAATTGAAGCGTGCTTATAATGATTTTCTACAAAAAAATCCCCAATTGCCTCTGTCCCACATCTATCAAAAACCAATTATTGGCGAGTTTATTATGGCAAAAACAACGGTCTTGTTGGTCGTTGAGTTTGATAATGCGCTTTCGGAGGCGGATAAAGCCTGTGTCAAAAGCTTTTTTCAAAAAATAGTTTTATCCACATTTAGCGTTAATAAATACCGCAGTTATACGCAAGATATTAATTTTGGGGTGCGCAAATTGGTGGATATTGCCATCAAAGCCATTTCTCCTGCCGTAAATGACCCCACAACGTGCTTGAATTGTATTGATTATTTAGGCGAAATTGTGCGCGTATTGAGTGCGAAAAAATTTCCATCAACTGCTGCCAACGACTTACGCGACGAGTATATTTTTATCAATGAGTTTGGTTTTGATGAAGTCGCTGATTTTTGTTTCGACCAAATTTATCAATGGGGCAAACATGACCCTACTATTGTGAAAAGGCTTATTCGTACCATTCGTCAGATAATTCCTTATGTAGAAAATCCTTATAATTTAATGATTTTGATTAAAGAAATTAAGGAAATGGATATTCATCACATTTATGATATGCCTAATCCTGATAGGTCATTTACCCAAGAACAAATGCTTACGATACAGCGAGAACTTGCAAAATTTAAGGAAAAAGCCGTTGAACAGATACGCCTATTGGAACAAAAAGGCATATTGCAACAATATGAGCAACTTGTAGGAGACAAATTAGATATAGTCAGTAAGGAAGAAGTAGCATCTGTTGATTTTTTAAAAAGGTATGTCATCGTCTAAGGTCGTGCGCCGAATAGCTTCTTTAATGATTGTACGCAGCTTAGGTTCTGCTGCATTGGCAATGGCAATCACTTCCTCAACCGTTGTCTCCTTGATAGCTTCAATTGGGAAGCATTTATTAGACACAACGGATAAAACCAATATCTTCAAATTTGCGTGTTTCGCTACAATTACTTCTGGGACTGTACTCATACCTACCAAATCGCCACCGATGGTATTGATAAAACGATACTCTGCGGGTGTCTCCAAATTAGGTCCTTGCCAAGAGAAATATACACCCTTATGCACTCTAAATTTATGATTTTTAGCTATGCCTAAACATTTGTCAATCAAAATCTTATCATAAGTGTTTTTCATATCTGGAAAACGAACACCTAAACGTTCATCATTTTCACCCCTCAGTGGATTTTCTGCATGGTAGTTGATATGGTCATTGACCACCACAATATCGCCTGATTCATACTTCGCATTGGTGCTACCCGATACGTTTGTTATGATAATCGTCTCGATACCCAAAGCCTTTAATACACGAATAGGAAAGGTGACTTGCTGCATCGAATAGCCTTCGTAGTAATGAAATCGCCCTGCCAAAGCGACTATGGGCTGATTTGAAAGATAGCCAAATATAAGTTTTCCCTTATGGCTTTGCACAGTAGAAGTTACAAAATGAGGGATATCAGTAAAGTCAATGGTAGCAACGACTTTAATATCATCCGTCAGATTTCCCAAACCTGTACCTAAAACTATGCCGTAGGTGGGTTCAAAATCCGTTTGGTCACGTATAGAATGTATGGCTTCTTGAATTTGGTCGTATAATATCATGGTGAGTAGTCGTGCTTTAATAGCGGTTTCTGATATTGATTTCGTTAAAACGCTGTTGAATATCTCTTATTTTATCCAATTGGTGTGAATAGTCGAAAATATTCCAGACTAAAATTTTATCATTATCGCCCCATTCTACCCGCATAAAAGAGCAATCGTAAATACCATCTAAAAAATTGGTAACAGAAGCTATTTTAGGAAAATAAATTTCGGGGCTATCTAAGTGAAGGGTTTGTAAAACTGGAAAAACGCTTTCAAAAAAATATGACCACTCTGATGTTGGGCGATGGTGCAACACTTGGGTTGAAAAAATAGTATCTGTGCTTTCCAATACAAAGCCCTGCCAATCCATCAAGATTTGCTGATGTACGGATGCAACAGCATAAGCATTTATATGAGCAAGAGATTGTGTTTCTGATTTAGTCATTTTACATTTGGTCGAGTAGGCGTTTTGCCATGTCAGTAAATAAGGCTTCTACATTTTCGCCCGTTTTGGCACTGGTGGCGTAATCCCATGCAAGGGGAACCTCTTTTGCAATAGCAACAAGCTGGTCTGGGGTTACCAAATCTACTTTATTTGCAATAATCAATATATCGCCGTTTGGAGCAATATCTCTTAAAAATTGTATATCTGTTTCAAGATTTGCAAAGGTTAGGGGACGCGATAAGTCCATGACATAAATGATACCGCTTGCACCCAAAAAATAAGAAACGGGTACTTTATCTTGCGAGACCTCGCCCGCAATATCCCATACCATCATCGAAACCTTTTGCCCGTTGGCTTCTACAATTTTATTATTGACCTTCACACCAATGGTAGTCAAATATTTATCATCAAATTTTTGATAAATAAATTGATTAAAAAGCGAGGTTTTACCTACGCCAAAACTACCTGTTAAGATTACTTTTCTACTTATCATAATTAAATTGCAGCACCTTTAATTGTGCTACGATAGTTGATTTATGTTTGGCTAAAAAATTGATTATCAATCAATTGCGAAAATTTATCTTGAGATATGCTCGTAATGTCCTGTTGAGATACCCCCTCAGTATTTTCAACAAAATTAATGATTTGATTTCTGAAATCTGTTTCCTCTTTTGTAGAAACGGAGCCTTTCAAAGCCAGTGCGCAATAATAATTGGGAAAATTGTGCAATAGAATACGATACGTACCATATTGTATCATATCCAAATCTCCATCATTGCGTTGAAAGGCATCTTCTACAAAAGATTTAATAGCTGTTAACATGCCTGCTACTACTTCACGATTGTCCGAAGGATTTAAGGTGGCACTGCCCAAAAGCAAACCAGTATTTTTTTGAACAAAAAAAACCTCTTCCAATTCGGGTTTATCCATATTTGCTATAATCGTATCTTTATGCTTAAAGCCAAAAAGTTTGTATTTGAACCACCCAAATAATCCTTGTTTGGAGAAAATAGAATTGATTTTTTCGTCAATGCTATCTTTCAGTTCTTGAAACTGTAAGCCGATGAATTTGGCTATCATTTTACCCAATGCTGGGTAGATGACATCAATAATCTCCTGTTGTGAACTTTGCAGTTTTTGTTCAATGATACGATTTACTACTCTGGCATATTCTTGAGGTAAACTTTTACGCATTAAAGCCAAATGGTCTTCCACAATAGGGCTTACTTTTTGAGCTAAAAGCTCTTTGTCTTCTAATATTTGCTTGATTTCGGCAAGAGCAACCCTATCCTCTTTGAGTAAAATCTCTCGAAGTTGGCTCAATAATTCTATTTCGCCGTCAGATATATGCTGCCCTTCATTTGCCATTAGTCTTTGAGTTTTTTACTCATTTCTACGAGCAAATCAGCCATATGTGCTTTGTCATTTTTGCTCGTGTTTTGCAATTGTGTATTCAATTTTTCGACATTTTGCATGAGTAGCTGCTCAAGGCGGTCAAAACGATTGTTCATTTCTTTTTCAAGCGCCTCGAATCGTTGTTTAGTCGCTGCTTCGTTTTCCTTAATGAGCGCATCATTGTCGGTAAAGCGTTGGTCATATTCAATGACTTTGGGACCCATGATGATGTCGCGCAATAAGGACATATCACCAAACAGATTTGCCATTGGATTTGCTTGTGGTGCTATAGATTTGTCTTCTTTCTGTGGCATTTCGATTATTTTTTCAGTTAAAATGGAATATCGTTATGAAAAATATTTTATTAGAATAATCAAATTAAATGCGTTTATTCTGGCAATGAATTGCAACAGTTTTGAATGTATGCACAATCCATTCCAAAGACCCTATTATTAATCAGTGTATTAAAAGTTTTACAATTGAACACTTTAATTGGCAAAATAAAGGCAATTTTTTCAAAAGATAAAGTAGTTTGACTATCTTGTGTAAAAATAACAAAGAAAAGTAAGGAAAAATGACAAATAAGATAATATTATTTTCAAATGATATATCAAATCGCCTTCAATATGCTGTGGAGCTTGTAATGGTTGATTTAATTGGTTTAGATGTGATTTTTACAAAAAGTCACGACCTTTTGCTCGAAACGCAATTACCCAAAATTAATTTTAGCAATACCCCGATTGCTACAGATGAATGGCATATTACGCCGCATACGCTTCTTTTTGAAAACAACATAAAGGAATACAATTTTTCAGGAAAAACGTTTAATGCCTTAGATATTTTTTCAAAAGTATTTTACTTGGTTACGCGCTACGAGGAATACAGCTCCCCCCCCTCAGTATTTGACGTACATCATCGTTTCCCAGCTTCGGCTTCTTTGGCAAAGAAACTCAATTTTTTGCATAACCCTATTATTAATGAATGGGTTATAAATTTTAAAAAAGAATTAAGTTTAAAGTTCACTAACCTTATTTTTAATGAAACACATACCTACACGTTTCAACCTACCTATGACATTGACCAAGCATGGGCTTTCAAAAACAAAGGATTTTGGCGCAATATCGGCGGTTTTTTGCGCGATATACTGAGGGGGGCATTCCTGACGGGGTTGGGTAGATTGGGTGTTATGGCAGGTATCAACAATGACCCCGAATATACCTTTGGCTACATGGAAAAGCTCAATAAAACCCATAATCTGAAACCAATACATTTTTGGCTTCTGGGTGATTACGGCGAATTTGATAAAAATATTGATTGGCAAAATCGCGCCTTTCAGCAACTCATTAGGCATATAGCCAAACGCTATGCCGTGGGTATTCACCCATCATATCAATCCAATGCCGATAGTACTATTGTGAAAAAAGAAATAGATAGGTTACATGCCATTGTTAAAAATCCTGATACCGATGGCAGCATATTTGGCAAACGAATAAGCCGTCAGCATTTTTTAAAACTCCGTTTTCCAGATACATATCGCCGCTTGATAGAAGCTGGTATCACAGATGACTATTCGATGGGGTATGCCGATGATATTGGTTTTAGAGCCAGTATTGCAACGCCTTTTAAATGGTATGACCTTGAAAATGAAAAGAGTACGCATTTGACCATACATCCATTTGCGGTTATGGAAGTTACCTTGCAGCAATATTTATCTATACCACCCGCCCAAGCCTTAGATAAAGTAAAACCTTTGATAGACCGTGTAAAAGCTGTGAATGGCACTTTTACTACCCTTTGGCACAACTCAACGCTTTCTGATAAGGATGAGTGGAAAGGGTGGCGCAACGTTTATGAAAATATTATTGGCTATGCTAAATGTTAAAGTTTTACAACATATTATTTTCAAACATTTCAATATCAACAATTTAAAAAATAAGAAAATATATAATGTGAAAATATTACATTTTTTGGGTATAAATTAGCACATAATTTGTTCTAATGTGAATATATCATCTAAAACGATTTTAAAAATTCAATCACAGTAAAATTCATCGACAATGAGAAAACTAATGGCTATTGTGGCGTTTTTCGCCGTGGCAAACTGCCTTACTGCACAAAATATCTCTGGCAAATGGGCGCGTGAAAAAGACGTTCTGGACACACCTACTTCGCTTATCTTGAACAACGACGGCACTTACGAAATCTCGCGCGGCACTTGGAGTGTTCGTGGCGAGTATCAAATAAAAGAGGGCGTTGTATCATTTTTTGATACAGCGGGTGACGATATGGATAGCTGCCGTGGTTATGGCAAATATACGGCATCACTAAGCAACGATA
>JAYVKQ010000883.1:0-3760 GCA_043768285.1 Saprospiraceae bacterium
TTCGGCACTACAGAAAAAAGGTCAATTGTCAAAAGGGTCTAACCGCGTGATACGGGGCGGTAGCTGGAACAACAGTTCGGAGAACTGCCACACTACTAACCGCAACAACAATCACCCCGACAACGATAACAACAATATTGGTTTTCGGTTGGTTTGTTCTCTTTCAGCTCACAAGTAAGTTGGATGACTACTACTGAACAGATGATTGTCCTATGCCCAATCTTTTTTTAAGAAAACGGCTAAATAGCACCGAAAATGGCTTAGTTAGTAACCGTAGTGAACACCGAGCCATTTCATTTTTTAAGTGCAACGGAACGCTGTTCCGTTGCGCATTAAAATCAAAACAACCATGACAACCAAGCCCGAAAGCATCGCACAATTAGAAAAAACGATTAAAAAGCCACTCGAAAGGCTACAACATCCGCATAGTTGGGCAAAGGCTCAAAGCTACGCTGTTGATGACAATGGCAATATTATTACGCTCAATTTGCGGGATACAGGTATCAAAACGCTTGAATTGGGTACCAATTTTCAATATCTACGCCGTTTAGACCTTAGCAAAAACCAATTGTCGCAGGTAATATTTACCTCAGCGATGCCCGATTTGGAACTTTTAGATGTGAGTTATAATCAATCAGAGTGGGAAAAATTAGTATTACCCGAAGGGTGCGATGGATTGAAATATCTATATGCTTATGATGCCAAATTGAAAAATATTGAGTTTAAAAGTGGGGTATCGGCTTTGGAAGATATAGTGTTGAAAAAAAATGACCAATTGAGTAGCCCGCCACCTGAAATAGTAGAAAAGGGACTGGTTGAGATAGTGCGATTTTTCAAGCAAATCGAAGAACAAGGGATTGAAACCATCAACGAAGCCAAGCTTATCATAGTCGGTGAAGGAAAATCATGTAAAACAACTTTATTTAAAAAACTTATCGACCCCAGCTATAAACTTGAAATATTGGACGAAACGCATGGTATTAATATCTATGAAGGCTTGAAAATGCAGGGCGATTTTAAAGCCAATTTATGGGATTTCGGTGGGCAAGAATTGCAATATATGACGCACCAATTCTTCATAACGCCGAGTGCTTTGTATTTATTGATGATGGATGCAAGAACAGAATCGCCCAATTTATCCTATTGGCTTAAAATCATCAGTTTATTGGGCAAAAAAAACGAAACAGATAAAGTGCGCTTGATTTTAGTCACCAATAAACATAAAGATGATACAACAGGCACCCCTCAGTATCAAAGCATTATTGACATCTATAAAGAAGATTTTCAATATCAAGTATTGGATGTTAATTTCTCCAAAAACGATACTCGATGGGCATTATTGAAAGAAAGTATTGAGTTACAATTACATAATTTGCCTATTGTCAAAACAACATTGCCAAAACAATGGAAATCCATACGGGATGCCCTTCGGGAGGAAGCCAAAGGCAACGCCTACATCACGACTGATCGCTTAAACGAGATTTGTAAGAAATATAAAGTGCCAAACGAAGACGACCAATGGCAAATGACCGATTATTTGCATAAATTGGGTTCACTTCTTCATTTTCAAGAAGATAATAAGCTCAAATGCGATGTATTTCTGCAACCAAAATGGGTTGTGGAAGGCGTTTACACGGTGTTGAAAAGCACCCTCATAAAAGAAGAACAAAAAGGCAAATTTACGGCAGAAGATATTTTTCATATTCTACGTGGCAAAGGTTATGGCAATACCGAATCGCAAAAGATATTGAACCTTATGTCGAAAAACAATTTTGATATTTGTTACGAATCGGAAGCGGGTCACTACGTTGCTACCCAACTTTTGCCCAAAAACCCGCCCCCTCAGTATGTATGGGAAACGCACGCGGGGGCTTTACAATTTCGCTATCAATATACTACCATGCCTAAAGGTTTAATCTCTCGGTTGATTGTGCAATTGAGTCATCTTTTAGAAAAAATAGACGGCGTGGATATTGTGTATAAACAAGGCGCGATTTTGCGTTTTCCTGTCAATAGCTCAACCTGCCGCGTTATGCTCAAAGAAGACGATGCCGAATCAAAAACCAGCTTAAAACAAATCATTATCGAGGTAATGGAAGAGGGAAACCATCGTAATAATAGAAAATATGCCTTGCATCAAGTCCGAACAGCCGTTGAAACCCTGCATAATAAATGGTTTAGGAATATTAAGGTCGAACAAATCGTCCCTTGCAATTGTGACAAATGCCGATTTAGTACCGACCCTTTCACTTACGAATTTTCAGAGCTTTTGACCTTAACAGAAGGCTTTGCATTTTGCAATAGATTACAAAAAACAGTACCCCTCAAACAAATATTAGAAGGCGTGTATGAGACGAAGGAAATTCAATCTATTATACATGACGAAGGAAATGAAAAAATGCACCCACATATCCATATCCATATTGAGAACAACCCAATATTTAACAATAGCATTGAAAATAAGACTATCAGTCAAATTGATTTACAGGCTTTAGAAAAATTGCTTAAACAATTGACCGATAACAAACAAGACCGATTGAAAGAATACATCGAAACATTACCCGAACCAGAAGATAGCGAAGAAAAGACATCAATAGGCAAGCAAATAATGAAATGGCTTAATAAAAATGCCGAAGGTATAGTATTGGAAGTTGCCGCAGCAAGCTACTATGATGGGTTGAAACTTCTATTGGGAATTGGTTAAAAGAGCAGAGTGCATGAGTGCGTGTTTGGTGTGATGGCGTTGGAGAGTGAGGAGGTGGACCCGCGCTTGTAAAGTACTTGAAAATACTGAGGGGGTTATCTCATCCCGATAGGATATTTACATTTAAAAGCAAAAGAGTGCATTGCCAATTCTAAATCTTTGAGATTTATTTTGCCACTCGCTATTTGTAAAAGCTCTTTTCTCAACTTTACTTTTGCGTACAAATCAAGAAAATCACCTTCGGCATCATCTGATTCCCAAACGTGTTCTTCATAGTAGTCTTGTAAAAAATCTAATAAAAAATCAAGTCTTTGCTCTTTTTTTTGATATACCTCTGCGCTGTCTTTGCGAGAGATTTCAACAGAGCCATAGAGCCAATTTGCTAATTGCCCAAATTCTTGTTGCGAAATTGGGTTACTTTTTTCTATATTTTCTAATGTTAATTCCATTTTAAATTTCTTTTAATGTAATTATCGTATTATAGCCATTATTGGTTACTTTGACTACTCTAAATGAAGTGTTTCTTTTAAAAATCACTTCTTGTTCTTTAGTAAATTTAGATATTTCTTCTATGATATTTGCATTTTTCCCATAAATTCTGAATAAAATACGCCCAAAACCTTGCGCAATTCCTTGAACTTTAGAAGCGGATATAAAATGATATTCTGTGATAATCGTTTTATTTTCATACGCTTTTAAGTATCTTTCAATATCGCAATTATATTCTGGCACGCCTCGAAATACCATATCTCTATAAGGTTCTAACTTTTCTAAACTGGCTTCAAGATAACGCCCAAATTCCGAAACGTCATTTCCTTGACTTGCCCAGAGTTTTTCATTCAAAATTTGGTGTTGCTGACTACGGGCATCCGTGTAGGCAAAGATAATTGCTTTTTCGTAAATAGTCAAATTCGGTAATGCATGAACCCTATCGCTTTGAACAATGGTTGTCAATGCGCTTGATAAATGTTGTTTCACATATTCTTCCAATCCCATATTTCAAATATGTTGGTTGATGAAAGGGCGAAACTACACTGTTGTTTATGCAAATAAAAG
>JAYVKQ010000884.1:0-3174 GCA_043768285.1 Saprospiraceae bacterium
TCTGTGAACCTCTGTGCCTTCTCTATGACGCATTATTACTCAATAGAAGCAACCATATTTATATTGAAATAGACATCATCAAGGGTGATTTTAATGTCCAAACTCTTTAATTTTAAAGACCCCTCAGTAATGACTGCGCCAATTTGCCATTGATTTTTTTTATCTTTATAAAATTGCTCAACGCATCGTTTGTCTTGGGATACCAATATATATTCCTTGAAATTCGGTATATTACGGTAAGATTTAAACTTGTCGCCTCTATCAAATCCCTCCGTGCTATCTGATAATACTTCAACAATCAATATTGGATTATTGAGAATATCTTTTTTTTCATCTTCATATTCAGCCCTACCATCAGAAACGGCTACATCAGGATAAACATAATTTTTATAGTCTAAATAACTTCTCACTTTTGTATCTGAATAAACTGAATTAAGGCTTTTCTTTTGTCGCAAGCCCATCAATATAGCACTGGCTATATTAACAGTGATAGCGCCATGCTTCAAAGTTCCCCCTGCCTTGTATATCATTTTTTGGTTAAAATATTCGTATTTTCCGTTTTTTTCGCGGTTCTCTTGACGGTCAAGCCTAAGGAACTCTTCAACCGTTGTGTTTTTTTTATGCTGAATTGCTGCAGTCATGTTTACAAATTTTTGATAAAAATAGGCTGTTTTTAGGAATAATAAAAGCAGATTCTGCAAGTAGTTAAATAAATTTGGACAATACGAGTTACACCGTGATAATATATTTATTTTTTTTCCCATTCTCCACCATCATATATTTACCCAAAATAAGACTATCGGCATTGATAGTGGCATCAATAGCTGCAATTTTTATCTTATTAATGGATATAGCATTGTTCTGAATGGCTTTACGTGCTTCTGTTTTAGAAGGTGCGATTGTGGTTTTTTCAGCCAATAAGTCAATGATACCAATACCGTTTTGAATATCGCTCATAGGCAGCGTAAATGAAGGAATTTCACCTGCAATGGTTTGGAACGCATTGTCATCGAGACCCCTCAGTATTGCGTTGTCAGATTTGCCAAACAATATGTCAGAAACGGTCAAAACGGCTTCGTATTCCGCTTGCGAATGAACGCGGATGGTCATTTCTTCTGCCAATATTTTTTTCAATTCGCGGGGATTGTCGGCATAGTCGCTTTCCAATTGTTCTATTTCTACCTTTGTTTTTAGTGAAAAATAGCGCAAAAACTTGGGCAAATCGGCATCATCGGCGTTAATCCAGAATTGATAAAATTTATAAGGCGAGGTCAATTTAGCATCAAGCCAGATATTGCCTTGCTCAGATTTTCCGAATTTTTTACCATCCGATTTTGTCAAAAGGGGCGTAGTAATGGCGTAAGCTTTTGCACCGAGGTTGCGGCGAATAAACTCCGTACCCGCTATGATATTGCCCCACTGGTCGCTGCCACCCATTTGTACAAGGCAGTTTTTTTCTTGAAAAAGGCATTGGAAATCATACCCTTGTAGCAACGAATAGCTAAATTCAGTGAATGACATACCCGTTTCCAAGCGATTTTTAACGTTGTCTTTGGCAAGCATGGTATTGATAGACGCTGTTTTGCCGACATCACGTAGGAAATCCAGCACGTTCATGTTTTTATAAAAATCGTAGTTGTTGACGATTTGAGCTTGATTGCCTGTGTCGCCAAATGCTAAGAATTTTAGAAACTGTTGTTTTTGAAAACTTAGGTTATTATCTAATTCGTCACCCGTTTTGAGTTCACGCTCCTTGTCTTTGCCAGAGGGGTCGCCGATACGCCCTGTTGCGCCACCCATGAGTATAATAGGCTTATGTCCACTCAATTGCCAAAATTTTAGGAGCATAATTTGGACATAATTGCCAATCGTCAAACTGGGCGCAGTGGGGTCAAAGCCAATATAGCCTACGCACATCCCTTTCTCTAAAATTTCTTCTAAACCTGGGGTCATATCGTGGAGCATGCCACGCCATTTTAATTCTTCTAAAAAATTCATAATTTTTCATTGGATATGGTCAATGGATAATGGACAATATTTTTTATATGTGCATTAGACTTAACCTTGTAAATATGTTTTAGCTTTTTTATCTAAATATGCGAATAATGGGTTAAAAAGCCCCGTTAGGGGTGCAATATGGGTAACATTTCGACAGACCGAAGCCCGAAGCCCTGGTAGGGGTGTAATTGTAGGTGTTTCACCCCTAACGGCAGGGTTGATTGGTTCTAAACCCGAAGGGTTTTAATATGAATAACCCCGAATGAAATTCGGGGAAGATGCCAAGAAGTAACCGCGAATAACCCCGAATGGGGTTGAATGTGTGGGATGGTTATTCAATCCTTTCAGGATTGTTGTCCACAACGCAGCACTTTTCCCCGAATTTCATTCGGGGTTATTCATATTAAAACCCTTCGGGTTTAGAACCAATCAACCTTGCCCTAACGGGGCTTTTCAACCCATTATTCGCATTGATAATGAATAAATTACAAGTCGTACATCGTACATCTATTGTCATACATCTACTTATATTTTTAAAATATTAATGGTGACCATAAATTTTAAGTATAAATATTGTACATACTTGCATTATTCTTTTACATTTGCCTTAATATAAAATTCATTTTTTTACATATCAAAAAATAACCAATGAAAAAAGCAATCTATGTGTTATGTGTCCTATTTTGTATCCACGCTACTGAAATGACAGCTCAACAGGAATATGTTTGGGAACATTACAAAATGTCTATTGAATTGCCCAACGATTTTAAAGTCGTCAAAAATACCGATGATGAATTTCACTGCGAAGGGGACGGCATGGAGTTGTATATGCTCGTTTTTGAAAATGCCGATTTGACAGCCCGAGATATGCGCAAAGCCACTAAGGAATTGGCAAAACAACTTAATTTCGAGTTAAAAGATGAAGAATACAACATCACGGCTCACGATGGTTTTGAAGGCAAATACATTTTAGGGGTAAAAGACGGCAAACAAATGATGATTTGCGGCTTAATCAATACTAAAAACGCCACAAATTTTTGGATACTCATCGAATTTGAAGATGGTGACCATACGGCTGAAGACGAAGGCATCAAGATATTGAATAGCCTAGAAAATGAAGGGTAAAGAAACCTCCCTATATCTAAATGCCATATCTACCAATTAATATTACTGTAC
>JAYVKQ010000885.1:0-12091 GCA_043768285.1 Saprospiraceae bacterium
TAAAAATTTATCAAAAAACTCAAAATCCGTTTCCGAAACCTTCGGCTTTATTGCGTCGAATAAATTCTACGCTACTTTTTATTAATTAGACAACATAACAGGCATAACCAACATCAATATATCTTGGCTGTCCACATCATCTATTTGTTTCAAAATACCAGCACGAGAGGGCGTTGAGAGTTCCATACGTATTTCGTCACCTTCAAGTACACCGAGCATTTCGATTAAGAATTTGGCATTGAAACCAATAGTCAAAGGCTCGCCGTCAAAAGAGCAAGTAAGCTGTTCTGTTGCTTCATTGGAGAAATCGAGGTCTTGTGCTGATATTGTAAGGCTTTTATCCGTTATATTGAGAATAACTTGATTGGTTGTCTTATTGGCATAAATCGCAATACGCTTCATCGAATTTTGGAAATCGTTGCGATTGACGATAAATTTGTTCGGATTGTCAATCGGAATGACTGCATTATAATCTGGATAGCGTGCATCAATCAAGCGGCACACCATATTCACATTGCCAAAACTGAAAAAAGCATTGGCTTTATTGTACGAAATTTTTACCTCGCCGCCTTGAGGCAACGCATTTTTCAATAAATTTAGAGCCTTTTTAGGGACGATGAAATTTGTAGCTGTATCACTTTTCACATCTGTAAAAGCATATTTCACGAGCTTATGAGCATCAGTCGCTACGAAAGTCAATTTATTTTCATCTACCTGAAAATAGACACCCGTCATTGCAGGACGCAATTCATCGCTACTCGTTGCAAACAGCGTTTTGGTAATACCTGACGATAAAACACTCGCAGGTAGCGTAATCGCATTATCGCTTTCAGCTGAAGGAACGGAAGGGAAGTCAGCACCATTTTCACCCGCCAAACGGTATTTACCATAGGCAGAAGTAATTTCGATAGCAAAGTTTTCCTCACTGATGCTAAATGTGATAGGTTGCTTAGGTAATGCCTTCACTGTATCTAATAGGATTTTAGCTGGGATAGCAATTGAGCCATCCGCATCGCTCATTATATCCAACTCAGTTGTAATAGACGTTTCTAAATCGGTAGCGGCAATGGTTAATTTATTGTCATTGATATTGAAAAGAAAATCTTCCAATATGGGTAAAACGGGGTTAGAACCGATGGCACCTGCCACGATTTGTAATTGCTTCAAAAGGTCGTCTGAACCAACGCTGAATTTCATAGTCTATTACAATTTTAATCAGAGTGAATGGAATATGGTAATTACCCCCCTCAGTATTTGTACGTAAAAAGAGAGTATTTCCTATGTTGCGGTGCGAAATTATAAAGAAAAAACTAAATTGTTTGAAAAATATACTAACAAACTGTGGATAAGTATTAATATTGATAGATGAATTTATCAGCGCAGTAAGAACATTCATTATTTATCATTGACCTCTATCATACTTCATTGTTCGTCTTTAAAATTCCACGTATTGAGAAAACCGGTATGGAAATCACCTTTTCGGAAGTTTTCGTTTCGCATAAGTTTTTGATGAAAAGGAACAGTAGTTTTGACACCTTCTATGATAAATTCATCTAAAGCGCGTTCCATTTTGGTGATACACTCCTCACGGGTTTGCGCGCGCACGATGAGTTTAGCAATCATCGAATCGTAGAATGGTGGAATATTGTAACCACTATAAACGTGTGTATCAACCCTTACACCATGCCCTTTTGGAGAATGGAAAGAGGTGATTTTGCCTGGACTTGGACGAAAATCGTTCATTGGGTCTTCGGCATTGATGCGGCACTCCATAGCGCACATTTTGGGTATATAATTGTTGCCCGATATAGGAATACCAGCTGCAATCTTTATTTGTTCTTTAATTAAATCAAAGTCTATGACTTCCTCTGTGACGCAATGCTCAACTTGTATGCGCGTATTCATTTCCATAAAATAGAAATTGCGGTGCTTATCCACCAAAAACTCTATCGTACCAACGCCTTCATAATTAATAGATTGTGCGGCTTTTATAGCTGCCGTGCCCATTTGCTCTCGCAATTCGGGGGTCATAAAAGGTGAAGGTGATTCTTCAACCAATTTCTGATGTCGTCTTTGGATAGAACAATCGCGCTCGGATAGGTGACATACTGTACCGAATTGGTCGCCAGCGATTTGAAATTCGATATGGCGGGGTTCTTCTACAAACTTCTCTACATATATGCCATCGTTACCGAAAGACGCTTTGGCTTCCATGCGGGCAGTATTCCATTGGTTTTCAAATTCTTTTTCTGCCCAAACGACACGCATACCTTTACCACCACCACCAGCCGTTGCTTTCAAAATGACAGGATAACCAATTTCAGCCGCAATGACTTTACCCGATGCTACATCACTCAATAAACCCCCACTACCTGGTACAACGGGAACGCCTGCTTTAATCATCGTTTCTTTAGCCGTAATTTTATCACCCATTTTGCGAATTTGCTCTGGTGTAGGTCCTATAAATTTTACACCATATGCCGTGCATATCTCACAAAAATCGGCATTTTCTGCTAAAAATCCGTAGCCTGGATGAATGGCATCGGCATTGGTTATTTCAACCGCCGCCATCAAACGGGGAACATTGAGATAAGACTCTTTGGAGGCAGGGGGACCTATACAAACCGCTTCGTCAGCAAAGCGGACATGTAGCGATTCACGGTCAGCCGTTGAATAGACAGCTACCGTTTTGATACCCATTTCCTTACACGTGCGGATAACCCGCAAGGCAATTTCACCTCTATTCGCGATTAATATTTTTTTGAACATAATTATCCTTTTGGATCAACTAAGAAAAGCACTTGGTCATACTCGACAGGAGAGGCATCTTCAACCATTACTTTGACGATTTTGCCTTTTATCTCCGATTCAATTTCGTTAAATAACTTCATCGCCTCTACGATGCAGACGACTGAACCTTTATCTACGGTGTCACCTACTTTGGCATAAACGGGTTTGTCGGGACCTGCCGAACGATAAAAAGTGCCGACTATGGGTGACTTGATTTCGAGATATGTACTACTCGCTACCCCCTCAATATTTGAAGTTATTTCGGGCGTTTTTGGTTTGTCTGTATCTGTACTTATGGGTGAAAGTGGTGCAGAAGCTACCTGCGCAACAGGGAAAGTAGTAATTGGTGCATATGAAGGTGCGGCAGATGGTGCCATATTATGAATGACCTGTTGTTTGCCACTATTATATTTAGATGTGCGGATAACAATCTTTTGGTCGCCATCTTCAAATTTGAACTCAGCAAGGTCGCTTTTATTGATAAGCTGTATCAACGCCTTAATCTCTTCAAATGTCATATCTGGTTGATTTTGAATAAGTTAACGAGTAGGAATATTCTTGAAACAACAAAGGTAGTTTTCAATTGGCAATTATAGATAAAAATTAGCTTATCCAATACTATTGCCGTCAGAAAACTACCTTTCAAAGAAATATTATTTATTAGATCTATCCATGTATTCGCGGGTTTCGGTATTGATACGAATTTTGTCACCCGTATTCACGAAAAGTGGCACTTTCACATTTGCGCCCGTTTCAACTTTTGCTGGTTTTAGCGTATTCGTCGCCGTATCGCCTTTGAGACCTGTTTCGGTATAAGTTACTTCGAGGATAACGTGGCTGGGTAGTTCGGCAGAAAGGCATACATCAGTACGTGGGTCAAAAACCACATCTACCATCAAGCCTTCTTGCATGAGGTCGTAGTTGTCAATCATATCTTCTGCAATAGCCAACTGGTCGTAGGTTTCGGTATTCATAAAATTGAGACCCATATCGTCTTTATAGAGAAACTGACATTGGCGACGCTCTATAGGCACGATGGTGATATTATGACCACTTGGAAAATTCTGTTCAAGAACATTACCTTTAGTGACGCTTTTCATTTTTACATAAACGAAAGCTGCACCTTTACCCGGTTTAACGTGTTGAAAATCAACGACTTTGAAAATATCGTGGTTGTGTTCAAAACATACACCTTTTTTAATATCTGACGTTGAAGCCATAAGAAACTGTGTTATAAGTAATTTATAATAAATGTTGTTATTCTAAAAAGCGGCGCAAAGATAAGACGTTTTTTGAAAAAACTATCCAATTAAGCAATTTATCCAACGATACACAGCTATTAACTGCATTTTAAACACCAAATTCAAGCCCATCATAAGCCCATTTAAGTAGAACTGTACCCCAAGTGAAACCACCACCAAATGCTGTCAAGATAATATTATCGCCTTTTTTCAATTGCGATTCGTAGTCCCAAAGGCATAATGGCAACGTTCCCGCAGTAGTATTGCCGTATTTTTGAATATTCATCATCACTTTTTCCATCGGCACATCTGCCATATCAGCAACGGTTTGGATGATGCGTTTGTTGGCTTGGTGTGGCACAACCCAATCTATATCATCAACGGTCATATGATTGCGTTGCAATACTTCTCCGATAGTGCCACTCATACCTTTCACTGCCGCCTTAAACACAGGTTGCCCTTGTTGATAAGCATAATGCCAGCGGTTATTAACTGTATCATGCGAAGCTGGATGAAGTGACCCGCCCGCCTTCATATGCAAAAATTCGCGCCCTGCACCATCGCCTTTCAATACAGCATCTATCACACCCACTCCTTCATTGGTTGGTTCAAGCATTACTGCCCCCGCACCATCACCAAATATGATGCAGGTTGTTCGGTCAGTATAATCAATGATACTCGACATCATATCGGCTCCTACAACTATGACTTTTTTATGCGTACCACTTTCCACGAATTTAGAACCCGTTACCAACGCATATAGAAAACCAGAGCAAGCGGCATTTATATCAAAACCAAAAGCATTGCGTGCGCCTACTTTATCGCAAATAGTATTCGCCGTATCTGGAAAGTGCATATCGGGCGTTACGGTTGCGCACAATATCATATCTACTTCCTCTGGTTTGGTATTGGTTTTATGCAATAAGCCCTTTACTGCCTCCGCACACATATCAGAAGTAGCCCAGCCTGGCGTTTTTAATATCCGTCTTTCCTTTATACCCGTGCGTGACATTATCCACTCATCGGTAGTATCTACTAATTTTTCCAACTCGGCGTTGGTCAATATATAATCGGGAACATATCCGCATACGCCCGTTACTGCCGCTAATTTTTTTGACATACGTAATTTTCTTTTAAAATGACCTTGAAATGTGTAGTCGGGCGTAAAAATAAGACGGATTTTTAAGATAGCTGATGTTTAGTTTTTAAATAATTACAATGCCCAAAAGTTTAGGCAATGATGTACGATACATTATGAATGATGAATAATTGGAATTACGCGCGGGTATGATTAAAAATCAATGACTTATCTACTGAAATATATCAAATTAGTGGTTGATTTGCCTATTTGAACTTCATCATTTTTTAATAAAAAAGTCCTAAATTTTCGCAAAAACGAAAATTTAGGACTGAAATACTGAGGGGGTAGTTATTTTTTATACACCCTCCGCAACCGCTTTCTCTGGTTCAGAGAATAATGCTGCAGCGTTGAATTCTCTATTCAAGCGAGCAATATTATCAATACTAATTTCTTTTGGACATTCTGCTTCACAAAGACCGATATTTGAACACATACCAAAACCTTCCAAGTCGTGTTGCGCTACCATTGCCAATGTGCGTTTTGCCGTTTCGGGTTTGCCTTGTGGCAATATGGCTAAGTGAGAGACTTTTGCTGATGTAAATAGCATAGCCGAACCATTCGGGCAAGCCGCTACACACGCGCCGCAACCGATACAGGTCGCCGCGTCAAAGGCTTTTGCTGCCACTGTTTTACCAACGGGAATAGCATTGCCATCTTGTGCTTGACCTGTTCCTACGGATACATACCCTCCCGCTTGAATGATGCGGTCAAAAGCCGACCTATCAACTGCCAAATCTTTGAGGACAGGAAAACCTCTGGCTCTGAATGGCTCAATTACTACCGTATCACCATCTTTATATTCGCGCATATGGAGTTGGCAAGTAGTGGTCGCTTTCCAAGGTCCGTGTGGACGACCATTGATGACCATGCTGCACGTACCGCATATGCCCTCACGACAGTCATGCTCAAACGTTACAGGTTCTTGTTTTGTAGAAACCAATTGCTCGTTCAATACGTCCAACATTTCTAAAAAAGACATATGCTCGCTGACACCATCGAGCTTGTATTCCACAAAACGCCCACTGTCTTGGCTATTTTTTTGTCTCCAAATTTTGAGATTGAGTTTCATATTTTTATTATAAAAATTATCAAAATTCATTAAAAAATACTGAGGGGGTGCTTAAGAATAGCTCCGTGTTGTCAATTTGATATTCTCAAATACCAACTCCTCTTTGTTCAAAATCGGGTCTGATGGGTCTCCCGAAAATTCCCAAGCTGCCACATAAGCATACTCATCATCGCGGCGCAAGGCTTCCCCTTTTTCTTCATATTCCTCGCGGAAATGACCACCGCACGACTCGTTGCGATTGAGCGCGTCCACGCACATCAATTCACCCAACTCGATGAAATCCGCTACGCGCAAAGCCTTTTCCAATTCTGGATTGTATTCGTCTTGCGTACCTGGCACATAGACATCTTTATAATATTCAGCACGTAATTCTCTAATCATACCGATTCCTTTTGTCAGCCCTTCTGCATTACGCGCCATGCCGCAATATTCCCACATAATTTTACCCAAACGGCGATGGAAACTCTCAACAGATTGGTTGCCTTTACAATTCAAAAAGGCATCAATACGTGCTTGTGTCGCTTTTTCCGCTTCTGCAAATTCGGGTGTATCCGTAGAAATTTTTCCCGTCCGAATATCTTTTGATAAAGATGTCCCAATCGTATAAGGCAATACGAAATAACCATCAGCCAAACCTTGCATCAAAGCCGAAGCACCTAAGCGATTTGCACCATGGTCACTGAAATTCGCTTCGCCCGTAGCAAAAAGGTTCGGTATCGTTGTTTCTAAATTATAATCCACCCAAACACCGCCCATCGTATAGTGAACGGCAGGATATATGCGCATCGGTTGCTTATAGGGGTTTTCGTCCGTAATTTTTGCGTACATATCAAACAAGTTGCCGTAGCGTTCACGCACTTTATCTTCTCCTATTTTATTAATCGTATCACTAAAATCAAGATAAACTGCCAAGCCCGATTTACCCACGCCACGTCCTTCATCACATACATTTTTTGCGGCGCGTGACGCAATATCGCGGGGAACAAGGTTGCCAAAAGCGGGATATATGCGCTCCAAGTAATAATCTCTATCTTCTTCGGCAATATCATTTGGATGCTTGCCACAATCTTCTTTTTTCTTTGGCACCCATATCCGTCCATCATTGCGGAGCGACTCGGACATCAAAGTTAGTTTTGATTGATAATCGCCTGTAACGGGTATGCACGTAGGGTGAATTTGTGTAAAACAAGGATTAGCAAAATGTGCCCCTCTGCGGTGCGCTCGCCAACCAGCGGATACATTACACATCATCGCGTTGGTAGAAAGGTAAAAAACATTACCGTAACCGCCTGTTGCCAATACAACTGCATGGGCAGAAAAACGCTCCAACTTCCCCGTTAAAAGGTTACGCGCAATGATGCCACGCGCTTTGCCATCAACAACTACGAGGTCAAGCATTTCGTGACGATTATACATTTTGACTGAACCTGTCTTGATTTGACGGCTCAAGGCTTGATATGCACCAATCAATAATTGTTGTCCCGTTTGACCACGCGCATAAAAAGTCCGTGATACTTGTACCCCACCAAATGAACGATTGTCCAACATACCTGAATATTCGCGTGCAAAAGGAACACCTTGCGCTACGCATTGGTCAATTATATCAGTCGAAACCTCAGCCAAGCGATGCACATTGGCTTCACGCGCACGGAAGTCGCCACCTTTAATAGTATCATAAAAAAGACGATGCACGGAGTCGCCATCGTTGCGGTAGTTTTTTGCCGCATTGATACCACCTTGCGCGGCAATCGAGTGCGCACGGCGTGGCGAATCGTGGAAAGTAAAAGATTTGACATTGTAACCCAACTCACCCAAAGATGCCGCAGCCGCAGCCCCTGCCAAGCCTGTACCAACTACGATAACATCAATCCGCATTTTATTAGCGGGTGATACTAAAGGCATAGAACTTTTATACTTCGTCCATTTGTCAGCAATCGGTCCTTCTGGAGCTTTTGATGTCAATTTCCTATCGCTTACTTTAAGATTTAAGCCGTGAACGTTTACTTCATTTACCATTGTATAGGATAGATTATTTTGTTTTTATTGAAAATATTGTCACGCCCTATCGTGATGAAGCTGAAAGCATCAAAGGGGGTGGCAATTACTTATGAGACATATAAAACAATATCGGAATAATGGCAAAACCAATAGGCACCAATATCGAATAGGCCAAACCAAGCCCTTTAATCAAAGGTGTATATTTAGGATGATTGACACCCAAAGTCTGAAATGCAGATTGGAACCCGTGTTTCAAGTGAAAAAACAAAACGATTTGCCCAATCACATATCCAACCACCAACAAAGGGTTTTGATAGGCTTCGGATACCCGTGCAAAAAGGTTGTATATCGGTTCGCCATTTGCAAAATCCTCATATTGCAATTTTGGTAGCACGCCCGTTTTCATTTTAAACCAAAAATCACCCATATGGATAATTAAGAAAAATAAAATCAAAGTACCCAACAACGCCATATTTTGCGATGCCCACGATATGCCCTGAGGGGTTGCTTTTACCGCATAGGTCTGACCTTTGGCTTTGCGATTGTATGACCACAACAGCAAGCCTTGAATGGTATGTATAATAATAAAGGCGTATAATCCGTAAGAAACCGTTTTGATAAGTGGGTTGTGCGTCATAAAATACGTATATTTATTGAACGCTTCGCCACCGTCATCTTTCAACAATTGAAAATTGCCTAATAGATGCACTATTAAAAAAGTGATGAGGAAAAGCCCCGTTAAGCTCATGGTCAATTTTCGACCTACCGAAGATGTGAGAAATTGTATTAACCAGTTCATATTGTAGTATTACGACTTGCTTAATGCGCAATTTTTATGAAAAAAAAGGATGTAAAAAATTAGTTCTAAAAATGCCCAAGTAGATTTGCATTAGCACATACAAAACTATGCACAAAACATGGATTGGCAAATTTCTGTTTATTTTTTAAATTTATTTAGATTGTATTTAAATAAAATACGCAATCGTTTGCAAAAACAATGATGGAACATCCCAAAACAATCGGGAGGGGGTACTATTATTTTTTGATAAAATTACTTGTTATCCTATCCGCTTTTTTCAAAGCGAGCTCTAAAACATCATTAACAATCACTTTGTCAAAACGGTTTTCGTAAGTCAATTCCTCAGAAGCGCGGGCAATCCGCTTGTTTAGGCTTTCGGGCGTTTCAGTCTTTCTATTTTTCAAACGCTCCATCAAAACCTCTTTTGATGGCGGTTTGATAAAAATAGATAAGGCTTCGGTGGGATAGGCTTTTTGTATATTCAAAGCACCTTTTACGTCCACATCAAATATGATGCACTTTCCCAATTGCCAAAGGCGTTCTACTTCCTTTTTGAGTGTTCCGTAGTATTGATTATCATATACCTCTTCATATTCCAAAAAGGCACCTTCGCCAACCAAGCGTTGAAATTCTTCGGTTGAGAGGAAATAGTAATCTTTACCGTCTGTTTCGTGTGCTCGTTTTGCGCGGTTAGTTGCAGACACCGAAAAAGCCAAAGCCTCAAATTTTTGGAGCAAGTGGTGAACAATAGTGGTTTTTCCTGCGCCCGACGGGGCTGTTACGATAATTAATTTGTTCATAATCAATAAAAAAGCTAATAGATACATATGCTGTTGAGCATATTATCCTTCAATATTTATCCTTCATTTTATACTAAATTAGCAATCAATTCCTTCATTTTCTCCAATTCATCTTTCATTTGCACCACCAAGTGTTGAATATCAGATGAATAGGCTTTTGAACCAAGTGTATTGATTTCACGTCCAATTTCTTGTGTAATAAAATTTAGGGTACGCCCTTTTGACGTATTCTTTTTATCATTCAAGTTTTCTACAAAATATTTACAGTGCTGACCAAGGCGTACTTTTTCTTCGGTCACGTCAATTTTTTCTATATAAAATAAGACCTCTTGTTCAAAACGATTTTCGTCCACGTTCTCTTTGCCCATAAATTCGTCCAAATTTTGGCGTAGCCGCTGGCGCAATTTTCCGACACGCTCTTGCTCATAAGGGATAATATCATTCAAAAGCTGCATGATATTAGCAACCCGCAAGCGCAAATCCTTATCCATTGACATCCCTTCAGTTTCACGGAATTTAGTGAAATCTTTCAACGCATCGGCTAACGCTTTTTGTGCCGTTTCCCATTCTTCTTCGGGCATACCGTCCATTTCTTCACCCACGACATTGGGTAAGCGCAAAATAGTACTGAGCAAATCATCGGATTTCATGTTTAACTCTGATGTTAAAAATGTAAGCTCTTTGTAATAGCGTTTGAATAGGTCGTGGTTCAAGACGAAATCATCTTCGCCCGATAATGACCTCACATTGATAGCAACGTCAATTTTACCGCGCTCGGCTTGGTCGGTCAAAATACGGCGCAATTCTATTTCCTTTTCCTTGTAGTAGGAAGGCATTTTGAAGCGAATATCCGTCATTTTGGAGTTCAAGGCTCTCACCTCAATCGTTACGCTTTTGTCATTAAATGTACGAGTTGCCCGTCCGTAGCCGGTCATTGAAAGCAGCATATTTTTGTATTTTTGAAAACCTGAATAAATAGGAAGCTGTTTGACTTATTATTTTTAGATAGAAATGAGCTTATTTTTAAGCAAATTGGATTAAAATTATGAGGACATATTGGCAATACGTTGAAATAATTTTCATTCAAGTTGACTAAAAATAAGCCATTTGTATTCAAAATAATAACTCAAACAGCTTCTAAACACGGGGCATTATCGAAGAGAGGCGTAACGATACGCGGACAAAGATAGAAAATTATTAATGTTTTTATAAATACCGCGAATTTAAAAATAAAATAAGCGTTTTTTGTACAAAAATACTGAGGGGGTATTTAATTTTGACGAAGATTTTAAAATATCCATTTTTGAATTTTATATTATTTTTTTAATAAATCATAGTTGAATGAAAGTCAAATTTTTATATTCAATTTTTGTCATTGTAAGCTTAGTTGCTTGTAATGAAGAGAGAAAAGACACTGTTCAAAAAACTGAACCGCCGCCCGTTATTCCGACTGTCACTCCTGTCGAATTGCATGGCACTTGGGTCAAGGCAGAGTATATAGAAGATATATCTCAAACCCATTCGCCGCTAAAATCTTTTAAAAAACTAAATGGGATTGCCTTATTTGCTTTTGATACTGCCCAAATTAAAGGCACTCAATTAGATGGCGGTATCAGTTTTAATGGGCACGAGGGCAGTCTATGTCGTGTTACTTTTCAATCTGGCAAAACACCACGTTCTATCGTTTTGAACTTCATTGAAGGAGATACTACGAAAGCCTATCGTGAATTGGTTTTGGCAAATAATGAATTACTTTTAATGTCGTATCCCACTAACGGTAGTGCTATTGGTGAGCGTTTTATAAGAGCCAGTAGCCAAGATGTAAGCATTGACAATGCATTAGATCACGCCCTGCGCCGTACCCTTTTTGCAGGAAAATGGCAGCGTAAGGAAATAGGCGTAAACAAACCATATGATATAGAATTAACCGAAGATGGGATAGTAATAGGTGATAGCACCTATAAAAAGTACAGCATTGCGTCCGATTTTATGGTAGATGCTTCCTCTGACCAAATATTTTTTTATGGCGAAAAAGCGAAAAAGCCGCGCATTTTGCAATTCAAAATCAGTAATGATACCGTGAAATTAACGGAAAGAATTAAGAAAAAGGATACGCCTGTGTATCAATGGATTAAGAAAAAATAGAGGTAGTATAAAAGCAGATTTAGGGTATGTTTTCTGATAAATTTTGATTGTGCTTTTTTTGAAAAAAACACAATCAAAAATTATCAGAAAACATACCCTAAATCTATA